>JALSTF010000066.1 GCA_026983895.1 Sulfurovum sp. | reverse complement strand
CCGACACTGCTGCTTTATTTTACCGACGGCATGGGGACATTTCCCGAACTTGAGCCCTCCTATGATGTTTTATGGGTCATGCCTGAAGCCAAAGAAGTACCTTTTGGGGAAGTACTGGTATTGAATAAAGAAGGCCAATAAAACATCGACTTGATCAGCTGTTCATATCTTAAAGGTACCATTGTTGGTATTATTAGAGGTGCCCTTAGGTGTTATGCATGAACATATACATCATAATTGACGCGGCGACTGCCACGTTGAAACTCTTGATGCCTTCTTCCATCTCTATGGTCACCACTTCATCACAGAGCTCCAGTATCTCTTCGCTTATCCCCAACTGTTCATGTCCCATCAAAAGGACCCATTTCCCCGGTACTTTTACTTTTGAAAGCGGTGTGGAGTCTTTCGTGACCTCTGCGGCAAAGATACGGTAGCCCCGCTTCTTGAGTGTTTCTATCGTGGCTTGAATATTCTTGTAACGGTGGAATTTGAGTTTGCCGATATGCCCCATTGAGACACGCAGAGCGCGCCGTGCATAGGGATGGGGCCCCTGTACAGGGAGAAGATAGGAACCCACACCCAAAGCAGCGGCAGAACGGGCGATCGCACCGATATTGTCCGTATTGCTTATCTCGGTCAGCATGAGGATCTGATCATCAAGTACATCCAGCGGTGTTTCAGGCGGCCGGATACCGTGCATCATGACATTATGGTGCAGTCTGTGTCCGACGATCTGTTCCAATACGGATTTGTCTGCCACATAGGCAAGGGGAATATCATAGCCGGAAAGAAAGGTACGGTTCTCATCAAAATAGGCCTGGGTAGCAAAAATACTTTTGACCTGCAGCCCGGCCTCTATGAGAAGTTTGACCACATTGGGGCTGTCTGCGATGAAAGAGCCGTCGCTGACAAAGGCATTTTCCCTCAGCCGCTGGTAGATCTGAAGTTCCGGAAGATCGATATCATTCACTTTTATACATTTCATGTGATATTGTACATGAAAAGCTGCCAAAATGTGACATTTTATGATAAAATCTTGAAAAAAAAGTATAAACTTGATTGACATTGACTAAAGTTTTCTGATATAATATGCCTAATTTAAGAAATGATTAAAGCATAAGAATAGGAAGAAAGCAATGTCAAAAAGTTTATATGAAACACTCGGAGTCAGTGAGAATGCCAGCGCTGACGAAATTAAAAAAGCGTATAGGAAACTGGCAAGGAAATACCATCCCGATATCAACAAGGATGAGAGTGCCGTAGACAAGTTCAAAGAGATCAATGCAGCGTATGAAGTCCTGAGCGACGCTGAAAAGAAAGCGCAGTACGACCAGTTCGGAGACCAAATGTTCGGCGGACAGAATTTCCATGATTTTGCACGCGGACAGGGACAGGGTGTCGATCTTGACGAGATCCTCCGACAGATGTTCGGAGGCGGTGGCGGAGGCGGCGGTTTCTCCGGCGGCTTCAGCGGCTTTGGCGGTGCCCAGGGCGGGTTCGGAGGCTTCGGCGGTCCGGACCTCGATGTCCATGCACGGATCACGGTCCCGTTCATGACAGCAGTACAGGGCGGAAAATACAAGATCAATGTGGAAGGCGAGAGTTTTGACATCAAGATACCCGCCGGTATCAAGAGCGGCGAGACGCTGCGTGTCAGAGGCAAAGGAAAATCCTACCAGGGACAGCGGGGCGACCTGCTCATCAAAGTGGAAGTAGCTGAATCCGATGAGTACGAAAGAAAAGGAGACAACCTTTACAAAACCTTTGACGTACCGTTGAAAGAGGCGCTTTTCGGCGGAAAAGTCCAGGTGCAGACACCGGAGAAAGAAGTGTCTCTTAAAGTCCCCAAGAATACAAAGAACGGACAGAAGTTCAGACTTAAAGGCAAAGGGGTACCCGACAGAAAAACAGCGATGAGAGGCGACCTGTACCTGATCGCCAATGTGGTGCTTCCGGATGTCGATACACTCGACCCTGAAGTGAAAAAAGTACTTGAAGAGAAATTATGATGAAAGGAGCCCAGAATGCACAGCTATGATGAACCGGTCTATCTTATTTCCGTAGTGGCCACAATGCTCAACATCCATCCTCAGACACTCAGGCAGTATGAGCGGGAAGGATTGGTCGAACCTTCACGTACACAGGGGCGCATGCGTCTCTATTCTCAGCGCGATATCGACCGTATGAAGCTTATTTTGCGCCTGACCCGACAGATGGGTGTGAACCTTGCCGGTGTCGATATCGTCCTCCAGCTTAAAGAGCAGATCGATACGATGCAAAAAGAGATAGACCAGCTCCGCGAAGATCTCAGCAAAGTAAACCGCAACGGTTCGGTACACACGAGCAAAGCCCTGGTAACGAAGAGCGCTTACGATATTATTATCTTTGAAGAGTAGCAGCGTAAAATATTCTGCTTCTTTCTTTGTCCTTTGCAGGCGGCTGCCTCAATAAAATAACTGAAAAATAACATAATAATCCTTATGACTGAATTATTCTTCATTTAAAGCATAAAAAAGTATAATAAACCCATTAAAATATTAAAAGGTTGGTTTTATGAGAAAAATTCTTTTATCAGCATGTGCAATGGCACTATTGAGCAATTTGGCAGTAGCGGGAGGGGATATCGTACCCGTGCCTGTAGCAGGAATAGATGATACCGGTTTTTATGCAGGGGCAGGGTTGACGTACAACAGAGTGTACTCTACCGATTCCGGCTGGTTCGATAATTCAACACTGACACAGGACCAATTGCTGAATATCACAGGGCTCATCGGATATACCTTCAATGAATATATCGGGATCGAAGGGCGCCTGGCAACAACGATCGCACAGGAAGACTATTCCGAACTGACAAGCTACAGTATTTTCCTGAAACCCCAGTACCGGTTCAGGGACAGGGATGACCTTGACAATGATGACGGATACGTTACCATCTACGGACTGATCGGGTTCGGAGGTGTGGATGTAGAAGGATATGATGGCAAGAACCCTGCGCATCCGGATGTGATCGGCCAGGAGATCCTGAACGATACATCATTTCAGTGGGGAGTAGGTGTAAGCTATACATTTGTGGATCAGTCGGATGACGAGCGCTACAGACTGAAAGATACCTGGTCCATCTTTATTGACTATACTTCTTTGATGAATGACGGTGACATTCACTCTACCCTGTACGGGTATGACCCCAAAGTCTATGACAAATTGAGTGTTGACGGCTTGACCGTCGGTGTGACCTATAAGTTCTAATCTTCCCGCTCTTGGAGCGTATGGCTCTAAGAACGGCTCTTCTTTATGGGTACCTAAACAGATATTCATGATATTATTCCAGTTTACAGCAAATATTTTCCAAGGAAAACGACCACTATGAACAATGCCTCCATTGATGAAGATGAAATAGACCTCAAGGAAGTTTTCAGAACACTGTACCGCTATAAATATATGATCCTCTTTTTTGTGATCCTCTCTGGGGCCATTAGTGCCTATATCGCCTATTTTAAACCCAATGTCTATCAGGCATCCTCCACTGTCGAAGTAGGGGTTGAACGTTATGGAAGCCGGGCAGGAGGTGATGTACTTGCCAGAGCCATGGCTCCCGAGGCAGCCAATGCAGAAACAGAAATGGAGATCATCAAATCCAGGTTTTTGGCGGCAAAAGCTGCCGAACACGTGGATGTTCTGCACCGATACTACACGACACGGAAATTTAAAGAGGTCGAACTTTACAAGTCCAGTCCGTTCAAGGTAGGGATGGTGAGGGGCTACGGTATTTCCTTCGACCTCTATCCTGTTGATGAAAAACAGTATCGTTTGGTAGTAGAGGGTGCTAAGGATGCCAACAATACGTATGACAAGGTACTTCCCTATGGAGAAGAGATAGATACGCCGAAATTTCATCTCAATGTGGTAAAAACGGGCAGTATGAAAGAGGAGAAGTACCGCTTTGTCATCCTCAATCCGAAAGATGCAGGGGTGATCGCCCAGGGGGGCACCAGCGTCTCACAGCTTTCAAAATTTTCAACGATC
>JALSTF010000065.1 GCA_026983895.1 Sulfurovum sp. | reverse complement strand
GGACTATTTCGATGTCAATAGTGTAACCAAAACGGTACAGGCATACAAAATGGGTACGCTCGAAACACTTTCTCATGACGATGTGAGGAGAGAACTTGGGTTATAAGATAGAGTACGACCCCAAAGTGTTCAAACAGCTTCAAAAACTTAATAAACACGAAGCTTCCAAGATACTTGACGGGATTGAAACGTATGCCAAGGAGCCGGTAAAATCACGCGTGAAAAAACTCAAAACACCATTTGACGGCGCATATCGCTTGAGGATCGGGGATTATCGGGTGATCTTTTATGAAGAGGAAGGGTTGATGCTTATCTCCAGGATCGCCTACCGTAAACAGGTTTATCTATGAGTAGTGGAGAAAAAATGAAAATTGTACGAACAACAGCACAGCTGCAAAAAGCAAAAAAAGAGTTAAGCGGGAGTATCGGCTTCGTACCTACGATGGGTGCGTTGCATCATGGGCATCTTTCGCTGATCAGGCAGGCAAAGGAGGAGAATGATCATCTTATCGTCTCCATATTTGTGAATCCGACACAATTCCTTGAAGGAGAGGATCTCGATGCCTACCCTCGGCGTGAAGAAGCAGATATCAGGATCTGTGAACTTGCAGGTGCAAATATTTTATTCATGCCGACGATCGACCAGATGTATGAGAAAGATGAACTCTGCATCGGTGCACCGGCGATCCGGGGCTACATCCTCGAAGGTCAGAAACGCCCGGGGCATTTTGACGGGATGCTCCAGGTGGTGATGAAGCTGCTGAACCTCTCTGGTGCGACCCGTGCTTACTTCGGTAAAAAAGATGCACAGCAGCTGGCTTTGATCACACAAATGACAAAGAACTATTTTATGGATGTGCAGATCGTAGCATGCGAGATCGTACGTGATGAGAAAGGGTTGGCGCTGAGTTCACGCAATGTCTATTTGAGCGAAAGTGAAAAAGAGAGGGCCCTCTGCCTGTCACGCTCTCTCAAGCGCGCTACGAAAATGGTCATGTCGGGAGAATTGGACAGTGACACGATCATGAAAGAGATGCGCAGTGTACTTCAAGAAGCTGATGAAGTGGAGTATATCGCCATCGTGGACAGGGCATTCAAGGCACTGAAAAAGGTGGAACTGGGCAATACCATCATCCTTGTAGCTGCCCAGGTGGGCAAGCCAAGGCTTATAGATAATATCTGGATTTAACAAACTATACGACAAAAACAAGGTATTGGATGAATCATCAGCCTTAAAAGAGGTCTTCCGGCGACATTTCCTGAATGATCTCTTTTTTTGCAGGTTTTCTTACAGGCGGTTTGGGTTTGGGTTTCTTTTTTATCTTTGGTTTCTTTTTGGGTTTTGGCTTCGGTGTCGGTTTGCATTTCATTTTAAAGAGCTCTTTAATGGTACGGTTGTCCGATGCAGATGACGCTGTTCCGCTTGCTTCCTTGTCTATTTTTATAGGGGCAAGGGCATCGGGTTTTCCGCCTTCTGGTTCAAGGTAGTCGAGTTCTACAAGAATATCGACGATACGCCTGAAAGTCGGTACCGCTGACTGTGAAGCAAAATATTTGTGATACTTCTTTGCCTTGATGACCAGTACGCCTATCGTGTACTTATGGCCTTTTTTATCATTGGCAAAGCCGTAGAAAGAGCTGTGGAACTCTCTGACATAGTGTCCATGCTTGGCAATGTGCGCCGTACCGGTCTTTCCGCCGATCTCAAGGCCCGGGTACTGTGCTTTGACCCCTGTACCGCGTTTGACGACTTCCAGAAGGATGTTGTGTATCTGATTTGCAGCTTTTTTGCCTACCGCATGAAGGTCGCCCACTTTGGGCTCAAGTGTATAATGGTTCCCCTGGGCATCGGAAAGATAATTTACCAGGCGCGGTGTCACGGCAACCCCGTCATTGTTAAAAGCCGAATACGCTTTGAAAAGCTGCGCAAAGGTCACAAGCATTCCGTAACCGTACGAAGAGTTTGCCCGGTGCATATTGTTATTGAGCAGGCGCAGGGGTTTGAGTTTTCCGGGAACATCTCGTGAAAGATCGATACCCGAAGGCCTGGAGATACCGAAATGGATCAGCCCGTCCCGAAATTGCTGACCGGTCAGTCGCCAGGAGATCTGGGAGATACCGACGTTGGATGAGTGGACGATAATGTCGGTTGCTGTGAGTGCATCGAACTTTTCATCATCGGTAATAGTGCGCCGTTTTCCGATCTTCAATTTTCCGTTGTAGGTATTGAACCAGGTGTCAGGAGTGACGACTCTGTGTTCAAGTGCGATAGCCAGTGTCAAAGGTTTGAGAACGGAACCTGCTTCATAGGCGTATTCGGAGAATTTCGGATCGAGTGCTGAAATGTCTTTTGCGTGGATATGCCGGGGATCATAGCGTTCGGTACTGGCAAGTGCCAGGACTTTGCCTGTCTTGCTTTCCATCACACCTGCAAGGATCTCATCGGCATCAATGCTTTCCTTCATTTGGTCGATCATCAGTTCTACGCGGCGCTGAAACGCAAGGGGAACATTCAGATGCAGGTCCATACCGTCTACCCGCTCCATTTTGATACTGTTCTTGTCATGGATGACTGAAGCGACCACATCCCTTTTCCCTTTGAAGTATCCGTTCTTCTTGGACGTGATATGTTTTTCGTATTTGCGTTCAAGACCTTTGATCCCTATGGGTCTGGTGTAGCGCCCTTCATCTTTTTTCCGGACATAGCCGAGTACCGGACTGAGGACATCGGATAGAGGGAATTCGCGTATCTCCCCAGTCTCAATGATATCCAGGCCGTACAGCACCTCGATGCCGCCTTTTGTCTTGATGGTCTTGAATGCACCGAGTCTTCTCAGTTTATAGGCAAGGTCTTTGAGCTGCATAGCAGCCTTGAAAGTGATATCTTTGGCCAGTACGATATTGCCTTTGATGTCACGGCCTTTTTTGTCTTTGAACTTTTTAAGTACATCTTTTTCTGGGATACCGCTGTAGATGCTGAAAAGTCTGACGAACGCTTCACGCTTTGCCGGGTCGATACTCGCGCCCCGTATGACAGCCTGGTAGGTCTTCTGGGAGCGGCTGAGCGTATAATCATCGGCAGAGATGATCTTGCCGCGCAATGAACGGTCATGCAGTATGGCTGTCTGGCTGGGGATGTGTCTTGGAGAAAGGATGGTTTTCAGTACGGAAGATAAAAATATAGCCATGGCAATAAAAAGCAGTATAAAAAGAAAAGAGATCTTGTTCTTTCTTTGGTGTAGTGCCAGATTTTCTATATTTTTGTTCATCAATTTCCCCAAGTGTTATGGAATTTTAACAAAGTTATCTATTAAATGCGTTAAAATACTAATTAATATGGATTTAACGAGAAGAGATTATGATAGATAAACCCCTTTTGGCTGCTGTTGTTGCCCTTTTGACACTTTCGATGGTGATGAGTTACTCCCTCTCTACCTATACAGTGCTGTATTTTCATTTCAATGATTTTCACTTCTTTCTACGGCAGAGTATCTCTATCCTTATCGCTTTTACTGCAATGGTCCTTTTGAGCAGGCTCGATCCGGACAAATGGTTCGCACCGCTGGGCCTGACGCTCTTTTTGGTCTTCTTTCTGCTGATGATCGCTATGCAGTTCATGCCGGCATCTCTGGTCAAAGCCGTTGGCGGAGCGAAACGATGGATCCATCTCGGGCCTATCTCCCTTGCGCCTGTAGAGTTCTTTAAAGTAGGTTTCGTTTTTTTCCTTGCCTGGAGTTTCTCCCGGAAATTCTCCAACAAAAAAGAGATGGGTTTCATTGAAGAAATCCGTTCTTTTATGCCCTATATCTTTGTGTTCCTGGTGGCGGTCGTTGTGATCGCCATTTTTCAGAAAGATCTGGGGCAGGTGGTCGTGCTTGGAGGGACTCTGATGGTGATGTTCCTCTTTGTAGGCAGTTCGTGGAAGTTCTTTTTGACCATGCTTTCGGGTATTTTTGCGGCATTCATCGGCTTGATCTTTTTTGCACCGCACAGGATGGCACGGATCAAAAGCTGGTGGAGTACAGTACAG
>JALSTF010000064.1 GCA_026983895.1 Sulfurovum sp. | reverse complement strand
GAAAAAGGGCAGGTCGGCACCGATGGTGCTGCCTATTTGGGCAAGAGTATCGGTCGGGATCTTGAGTTTGCAGACTTCATTGATCAACCGCATAAAAGCTGCGGCATCCGAACTTCCACCGCCCAGACCGGCCTGTGAAGGAATGCGTTTGGTAATTGAGACCTTGTGGTGCATGAAAAAGTGTATCAGAAGAGGGTTTTCTATATGGTCATTGAGCGCAGTAAAGGCTTTGTAGACACTATTGCTCTCCCCGGGAACATCGCCGCACCCTTCAATAGTGAACCGCGCACATTCGCAGGGTACGATCTCGATAGTATCATAAAGATCCTCAACGCGCATGAAGCGCGAGAGCAGGGTATGGTAACCATCCCGGTGGCCCGTGATTTTGAGGAAAATATTGACTTTTGCGTGAGCATCGATGGTGTACATAATCTTCCTTTAGCAGTATATGGTTTCTGAGGATTATAACGTAGAGGGGCTTAGGAGACTGAAGTAAAACTTTGGGATTATATCTGTTATTATTTTTTACTTCATTCCTCTATTCCAGGAAAGCTCTTTCAGTGTAAAAAGAACGTAAAGAACCTATTTTACTTTGGAATTTTTAGGATGAGCCCAAACTTTATCTGAAATTGTATTGCTCATTTTTCCGGAAGCATCTTTAAGTACAAAATGAAATTCTATTTGCACAGTATGATCAAAGGAAAAGTAATCTATTTTCAGTGGAAGAGTTACAATACCTTGTGTACCTGTAAATTTATTTCCTATATTTAACTGATTTATGTTTTTCCAGCCTGAGTCCTGTTTATTCCCAGTTACGGAATAACTTAATCTGTATTGTCCGTTTGCAAGATCACCGTCTGCGTCTTTCCATGAAATAGACAAGGGGAAGTCATAAAACTGGAATTGCAGACCACTTTTCGGGGGAAACTGATGCTTATAAATATTGTCACCCCCTGATGCAAGAGAATAATTATTGATTACAGGAGCATATTTGTTATGTATTTTAGAGGGTGCAATGCTGGATGTAAATGCCTCATCTTTCCGTATACTCAGCGGTTGAGGTACAATACTTTGTATATCGGAAATTCCTTTCACTTTTTTAGGTAAAAAATCATCCAGATATGTTTGACGTTTGGCACTCTCATTGTTTGCAATATTTTCCGGTACGGTCATACACCAACGATAGTGCCCACCTTTATCATTACTCCAGACAGGTGGATAGATACCTGGGAGTTTATATTGTTTTGCCAGATCATATTGATGGACAGCTGTAGTTGCGTATTTTTCACAGAATACTCTATCGGAAGCTATTATATTTATGAGGAATATAGATTGCAACATGATGAATACTGATATTAAATTTGTAAACTTTTTCATAAATGACTCCTATTAATTAAAGATTTAAATCGCACCTTTTTTAAATTATAGGCTTTTTGTGTTTTAAAAGTCAAGTTTTAATATTTTGGTGCAAGATCATTCTGATGTGTCAGTTTATTTTTAATTTAGTTTTACAGGTGTATACTAAAAAATAAGGTGTATTAATAATAAAAATTTGTATACCGTAACTTTTAAAAGAGAAGGGGGAATAAAATGTTTATAAAATTGTTTCTTATGACAATAATGTTTTTAACTATTTCAGCAAATGCCAATATATATGGCAAAGTAGAAGGAAAATATTGCAAACTAGGACCTGCAACAGATACATCCAGGGTTTTTATCTGTGAGAAGTTGCCCAAAGGAATGCTGACAACAGATATTTATTTGTATTTGCATGATTTTGCAATTCCCAATGATTGGTCTGAAGCTGGGAATAGTTATGAAATAGAAGTACTTGTTAAAGCAGAGATCTATTACAATCCGAATGCATCAAAACCATTTTCCACTATATACACAAACTGGGGAATACGTAATTACACAAAGCAAAACCCTTGGGGAGGCTTAATGTGGCCTTATCCATTAGGCTTTAATTTAGAACTCCGAAATGTACCCTTGCATGGTAAAGTAAACATCTCTATTAGTATGATTGAATATGATCTTGGTAATAATGACATTATTCTTCTTGATACCGAAAGTTCCTATGGAAACCTTGATTTGGATATTTATCCAACAAAAGGAGTTTATAAAGGAATTTATCCCAAAAATAAGAAGTTTATTAAATTTGGCGAGAAAAAAAGAGTTAGCGGAAAGAAATCTAACTGTTTAAATGATGACTGTATTAATGGTAGAATAGATTTTACTGTTACAAAAAAGATGGATAAGCATTTTTTATGTAAAGAATATGCTTCAAATGCTGTCGTGCAGTATCAAGAAGCGCATAGATATAATTGTGGTTTTAATCCACCTGTATGGAGTGGAAACAAACAAAATCACTACAAATGGTGTATGCGTGGTGAAAACTCACATTATATAACGCCAACATCCTATCAAAGAGATATAGAACTTCAAAAATGCAAAAGCAAATATGGAAAAAAAATGAAGATTTGTGAAAAATACAAAACCACCTCATTAGCACAATATAGAGAAGCAAAACAACTTCAATGTCCATTTAATTTCAATACAGGAACTTGGAGTGGCAATAAAGATGAACATTTTAAATGGTGTATACATGGTGATAATTACAAATCGGCACACGATGCTATTAAACAACGCGAGCAGAAACTTAGGGACTGCAAAAAGAATCGTTCTCCTGGATTATTGAATGGAGGACAATCTGTTGGTGCTATAAGCGGCAATAAAGCATCGATAGAAAAGAAATGCAGAACATACGCCCTGGATGCCGTTAGGCTGAACCAGGAGGCACAAAAACACCATTGCGGATTCAGGCCGCCGGTATGGAGCAATGAGCACCAGAAGCATTTTGATTGGTGTATGCACGGGGAGAATCATAAATATGCTGTCAATGAGAACAGGAAGAGAAAAGCCGCACTCCAAGCTTGCAAATCCAAACAATCACAAAAGAATCCTGTGCCGCCTGCACAATCTGCAGCGCAATACTGCAAGATCTATGCACAGGATGCCATCAACCAGTACAGTACTTCCAGACAGCGCCATTGTGGTTATGAAGGACTCGGATGGTCACTGGATTACAATGCACACTATAATTGGTGTATAAGCGTATATAAAAAAGGGGATTTCGCTGCTATCGCCAACGAAACGGCCAGGAGAAACGCTATGCTTGCCAACTGCAAGTAACAAAATCAGTCATAGAGAGGAGAAAAGGCTATGAAAATATTAGTAATAAAAGCGATAGGATGGTTACTGCTGCTAAGCTTCAGTATGGCCACTATTTCGGCAAATGAAAAAGAGAGGTTTTGTCACAATTATGCCGACAGTGCAGTAGACCAATACTATCAGGCAAAAAGGAATCATCTCCCCGGCATCAATCCACCAGCCTGGAGCGATGACAGGAATGGCCACTATATGTGGTGTATGGTAACACCGGAAAACATTGCAAACAGTGAGAGTGCCAAACGACAAGCACATCTGAGACAGGCCCACCAGAACCTGGACAATAAGATGAAACAGTGGGAGCAGCTCGACAACCGCCAAACTGACAATGGTATGGGTGCAGGTATGGGACAGGGTGGTGTCAATGGGATAGAAGGTATGTCCAGCAATCCCGGAGGAAGTGCAGGAGCAGGCAGAGGAAATCAGCCGCCTCCATTTGAAAACGATAATGGACTGGGTGACATATACGGCAACAAGGCTGGACACAGGCCGGATGATCATATTGTCGAACCCGATCAGATGGGACAAGTCGATACGGGAAGCCCTGCTGCCAACATATATGGACCCGGAGGGAAGCCGTTGCCTGGGTATGGGGGAGTGAGCAAGGGCAAAGGTGGTACTGCTACTAAATTTGTTAAAAAGCCTCTTGATGAAATGGCTTTGATTTTTGGAGGAGATTTATTGAAGCTTGCTCAAAAATTAGAGGATAGAGGCATATCAACAGATATTGATGGATTAGTGGCAACTAATAAAGGAATTCAACTCTATTTTATAAAAATAAAATTTAAAAAAGCAACATTAACTTTAGTTTTCGACATTACTAGTGGTAAGGCTAAGTTGGATGATTCTAAGAAAAGTGCAAAATCTTTGGATGACAGCGGAGAGAAAGGAGGTCAAAACCCATTGTCGGAAAGAGAAAAGCAAATGATCGAAGATGTCAAAGCCTCTGGAGCACTCGATGATATCTTAAAATACATTCCTATTCAGAATGATGGAGGAGTAGTCGATCCTATGTATAATCAGGCCAGAGGCTCCGGACAGGGCAGCGAGAAAAACAGTGGCCATTCAGCAAGTCACGGCAAGACACCGAAAGTCGCCAAACAACCCGGCTCTCACAGGCCGGGGTCAGACCTCACCGGTCCGGGTCGGATCGACAGACCCGGAGTAGGAAAAAGTGTGAAACTCCCGCAGGGCTTTCATGTTATCGACCCGGCAGCGCGCAGGGGTACCGTTTATGACAGAGCTGGCAGTGTTCAGAAGATACATGAAGAAAGTGTGAAACTGCATCGAGTCAAGTAAGTATGTTATATGATTGGAAGGAAAAATAACAATGAAAAAAAGTAATCAATTGATTAGTATTATGCTGGTACTTGGAATATTTGCAAGTAATTTGCAGGCAGTTGAATCTAAAAATGGTCTAACGGTACAAGCTGGGGGGTCGAATATAAATACAGATATCTGTGAATATAAAAATTATGCCCATGAGAAAAAAAATGCTGAAATCATCACTTGGCGGGATGAGAGTGCCATCACTGTTTTGTCAGGGGAGCGTATCGTTTTCAGAAAAGCTTTTTTCAGCCCTTCCGGAACCAATGGAAGTTTTATAGAAGACGGTGTCTGGTCTCCTGATGGAAGCTACTTCGCCTTCAGACTTTTAAGCTCAGGAGGGCATATGCCCTACAGAATACCCGTCAAAATATTTAAGATGCATGATGCCTCCGGAAAATTGATCGATGCTGAAGAGATCGTAGCAAAAATACCGCATATTTCGAATATTTCGGTAGGGCCCTATAAAGAACCTTACATACACTGGCTTTCGGATACAAAGTTGCAGGTCAGTGTAGCATCTCAGGATAAACAGAGTGATTCGGGTATGTATGTCATTGATCTTGAAACACTGAGTGCGAAGAAAAAAGATACCGGGATCATACAAGAAAATGATACACAAACTGACTTGGCAGTCCCTCGCGGTACACGCTTGAGAGGAGAGATCCTTGACGCATTGAGGGAACCGGTGAAGCAGGCAGTAAACATGGATATTGTTTTCGTGGTGGAATACATTAAAGCCAAAAGAGGTTGGGCCTGGGTCCATGCTTTCCCCCAGTCAAAAGATGGCAAAAGTCACTTTGAGGATGTTTTCGCATTACTTAAAAAAGAAAACGGGAAGTGGGAAGTAGTAGAATGGCCATGTGCAGAAGAAGAGAATCCGGACTGCATTACTCATCCGGCCTATTTTAAAAATTTGAAAAAACGATTCCCTGATATTCCTGACAAGATCCTGCCTAATGATTAGTATTAATGTTTAGTTTTTAACGAATTTTGGGATACGATTGAAACGGTAGGTGACTTCACCGTCTGCAAGCTGGACAATGGAAAAGAAATTTTCAGTTTCAATCAGGTAGATACCGTTCTCTTTTGCTTCAAAATAGTCTATCGAGAGTTTTTTTCCCAGTTCCAGATACGCTTCATCCCCGGTATAGATATTTCGGGGGATCGCCAAATGATTGAAAGGATCGAGTGCTTTTTCGTTGTCGTAGTAAAAGGCCCCTTCATGGATGCGGTGGAGTGAAGAGAGGGTGGCATCCACTCCCAGTGTGTCTGCGATGAGTGCTCCCAGGCTTCTGATGTAGGTACCTTCACTCACAGTCGCTTCAAAATGGACGAAAGGATGGCTGTAATTGATCAGTGCGATCTCATAGATCGTTGAAGTGATCGTTTTAAGGGCGACCTCTTTGCCTTCACGCGCCAGATCGTAAGCTCTTTTGCCCCCTACTTTTTTTGCTGAGAATTTGGGCGGATAGTAGGTGAGTTCCCCTTTGAGCGAGGAAAGGGCATTCTCTATCCGCTGTATATCGAATTCTTTTGTTTTTTTGATGCTGTCCACATTCTCGATATCGAGGCTGGGAGAATTGGCCCCCAGCCAGAGTGTGGCCCTGTAGCTTTTTGGGGTTTTGTCGAGGTACTGGAAAAGTTTGGTGTACTGTCCGGTAGCGACAATGAGACAGCCTGTTGCAAAAGGATCAAGCGTGCCGGAAAAACCGACCTTTTTCGTACCGTATTTGCGTTTGACATAACCCATGTATTGATTGGAACTTTTAAAAATGGGCTTGTTGACAACGAATAATCGGTTCATATCAAATATCCTGTTTAAAAATCGCGCAGGATGGGTTTACCCACCGCTCGAAAGCATAAAGATCGGAATATATAAAAGGTGGATAAGTCCACCCTGCGCGGAAAAAGATATGGCATTAGATCGGCTGCACGAAAGAACTGAGTATCTCTTTCTTGTTCCCGCCGAAGTTGATGAGCAGTTTGTACTCTTTGCCTGATTTGTTGGCTGCCTGTACCCGTCCGATACCGAATATTTTGTGTTTGACAAGGTCACCTTTTTTGAAAGAGGAACTTTTAGTGATCTTCAAACTGGTATCTGAGATGAGGCCTGCTTCACCGAGGAAACGGCTCTTGTCTATCATTTTCCGGCGGCCTTTGTAGAAGCGGCTGTCTACATAACAGAGCGTAAGATCGGATTTGGCTCTGGTGATGGCCACATAGCCCAGGCGCCGCTCCTCTTCCATATTGCTGCCTTCTCCCAGGAGGGGAAAAAATTCCTCTTCGAGCCCAATGACATAAAGATGTTCGAACTCCAATCCTTTGGCTGCATGGATACTCATGATCGTGATGGCATTTTCCTCTATCTGGTCCTGGTCACTCTGTAAAGAAATGTCATTGAGGAATTCTTCGAGGGTAAGGTCCGGGTTCTTGACAACCGCATCTCTGAAATATCCGTAAAATTCGTCAATATTCAAAATACGGTCAAAACCATCTACCATAGCGGCATAGTGATCTTTCAGCTTGATACGTTCTTCAAAAAGAGAAATGAAGTTTCCCAGAGCATTGCGGGCCTCTTCCCTCAGCAGATGAATATCTTCCACCAGTTTTGTTAATGCCGTTGAGACTTTTTTGCTGACGGCACTGGGCAGTTTTCCGCTGCAGCTTTGTTCGATGTACCCATAAAGCGACATTTGGGCATCAAAGGCCGCTTTTTGCAGTTTTTCGATGGAAGCTTTTCCTATACCCCGTTTGGGTTTGTTAATGATACGGATGAGAGAAAAATCATCGTGCGGATTTGCCAAGACCCTGAAATAGGAGATGATATCTTTGATCTCAGCACGTTCGTAGAAACGCATGCCTCCAATGAGTTTGAAAGCCAGTCCTTCTTTGCTGAAGCCTTCTTCCAGTGAACGGGAAAGGGCATTGATGCGGTAGAGTACAGCGATCTCGTCAGGGTCCACGCCGCTGTTGATAAGATCATGGATCTCGTGGGCGATCGCTTTTGCTTCCATCGATTCATCAAGTGAATGGAGAAGTTTGACTTCTTGGCCTTTCCCTTTGTCGGAGACCAGTTTTTTCCCCAGTCTTGTGGAATTGTGTTCTATGAGGGTATTGGCCGCCTTGAGGATGGGATCCGTTGAACGGTAATTCGTTTCAAGTTTGACCACCCTGGTGTTTTCGAAACGGTCAGCGAATTCGAGAATGTTCCGGATGTTCGCACCTCTCCATCCATAAATACTCTGGTCATCGTCACCGACAACGGCAAGGTTGTTGTGCTCGCTGCAGAGATGTTCAAGCAGCCGGAACTGCAGTTCATTGGTATCCTGGTACTCGTCGACCATGATGTACCTGTAGCGGTTGCTTGTCTCTTTTCTCAATGCTTCGTTCTCATCGAGTATCTTATAGGTCAGCATCAGCAGGTCATCAAAATCCACAAGATTGTTCTCTTCGATATTTGCCTGATACTGTTCATAGATCCTGGCTGCCTTTTTGTAGTCGGGCAGTTCGGCTTTTTCTATAACGACTTCGGGAGTGAGCAGCGAGTTCTTGTATTTGGAGATCTCCGATGCGATAAAAGAAAGGTTGAGATCGATCTTCAGTTCCTTGGCTATGGAACGCAGGAGACGTTTTTTGTCATCACTGTCAATGATCACGAAATTGTTGTTCCGCCCGAGTTTCTCAATGTGAAATTTCAGGAAGAGCAGACCGAATTTGTGAAATGTACACAGAAGCGGCGGGTAGGAGACTTTAGTCGGCATGAGTTTAAGGGCACGTTCCCTCATTTCTGCCGCAGCCTTGTTCGTGAAGGTGAGCGTCAGTGTATTGGCCGGGTCAATACCGACCTCTCCGACAAGATAGGCAAGGCGGGTGGTCAGTGTTTTTGTTTTCCCGCTCCCCGCACCTGCAAGTATAAGCATGGCACCGTCAATGTGCTCTACCGCCTCCCGCTGGGAAGGATTCAGTTCATTCAATATCTTTTCCATTTAGGGTATTACGCTCCTGTATATTGTATTTATTATAGCGTTTTATCTTTAACCCAAAATAGCGGTGTATTTTCCTTGTGTCCCATGGAGCGAGTATGTTCAGAAAACAGCAAAAACGAGTATAATATTAATAAGGTCAGCTTATGTTTTATTAAGGAAACTTTGTTATAATTTCGATGAATGATTAATTGTGTAAATTAATTTAATAAGGACAGATAATGCTAAAAGATTTTGTAAAACTGGAAACTTTTCTCACTGTATCCCGTGAGAGAAGCTTTTCAAAGGCATCGGCAAAACTGGGAATTTCTCAGCCGGCAGTCACACAACAGATAAAATTTATTGAAAAATATCTGGCGGTGAAGATCATAGAAAGAAAAAAGAACGGGATCAAACTGACTCCCGAAGGGGAAGAACTCTACAAGATCGCCACAAGGCTTGAAAAAGAGATCCATGCAGCCGAAAAAGATATTTTGAAGATCATCAACAAAGAGATGACCTTCAGACTGGGAGCTTCCTATACCATCGGGACTTATGTGATCCCGGGAGAATGCCTCAATGCAATGAGCCGTACGATCAACAATGATGTGAATCTCAGTATCGATGTCAGTGCGAATATCATTGAAAAGCTCAAAGAGAGAAAACTTGATGTAGGTTTGATCGAGTCCCCCGTCATAGAGCCTGATATGATCTATAGGGAATGGCTGGAGGATGAGTTGGTCGTTGTCAGCAATGTACCGATTCCGAAAATCCTGAAAACGGAAGAATTGTATGATTACCGGTGGATCTGCCGTGATGAATCTTCCCATACAAGAAGAGTAGTATCGGAAGTCTTTGAAGAACTGGGTGTCTCATGCAAAAGTTTTGATGTCGTATCGGAAGTAAGCAATACGACGGCGGTACTTCAAACGATAAAAAGAAGTAAAAAGCATGAGAGCAAGCCAGTGGTTTCCATTATCTCACGGCATGCGATCGCGGACGAAGTGGCCAATGGCGAATTGTACGAAGCACGCTTGAGAGGCTATACGATGACACGAAAGTTTTATATCGTCTACTCCAAAGAGAACAAACACAATGCCTATGTGGACAATGTTGTAGACTATATTTTGGCCGGCCGCTGTTAAATGTTTAAGAGAAGGAAGCCTTAGGGCTTCTTCTTGAGCAGTTTTTTATTTTCGGGATTGTTGAGCAGGGCTTCCATTGAATTCTTGACATTTCCTCTGCTTTTCTGAAGTACAGCCGGTGAAGCCAGGTTGATCACAATGGGGTGGTCTTCAACAAAAATCTGCTTGATCGCCAATAGCGGTACGGTTACGAGAGAACCGAAATTATCACTTCCAAATCCTGCTTCAAAGGTAAAAACCTCTTTCTCTATCTGCGCTGTTTCATACGTATATCCGCTTAGAACAAAAAGTACAGTTTCATTGAAGCTTTCTTTAATGCCTTCAGGCAGCTCCGGTTCGAATGTGATGTATTTTGTTTCACAGGCAATAGCGAACTCCTGGTTCTGTTCGAACAGGTAGATGATCGTTTTTGTCAAGTGTTCATCCATCAGTGTTCTGTACTGAGACGTTTGAAAAAGCTTCATGGTCATTATTCTCTTCCTTTTTGGATATTAGATCTGAATAGGGGAAGTACGCAAATCTTTTAGAACCATAAATCCTAGCATAGCATTGATTAAAGCTACGTGTGAATACTCTGTCAGCGATTTTTTTGTGATATCTTTTGTTTGAAGAAAGCCTTCATCGACCAGTCTGGCTCTCATTGTACCGTACAGGAGGGGCATTTTTGGCGTGAACCATGTTTCGCCATCGAAGAACGCGATATTCGAAATGGTCGTATCTGTCAGGAGACCTTTTTTTTCAATAATAATTTCATCCACATCACTGTTCTCTGTCAAAAGCTTGTCCAATGCCTCCCTGTCGGCGTATTTGTAGCCGTAGTCGAGAGAAGAGGGAACGATCCTCAGACTTTGTATCTTTTTGGGAAGATAGGGAATATATTCGATACTCTGCACGCTGTTGCTATAGGTGATACGGCACCGGTAAAGGCCTTGGGACGGGGGGATGATGATAGAAGAGAGGTCAAGTACGTCTTCGGTGCCGAAAAGCGCCCTGCGGCTCTTGTTGCAGCGTTTCTGATGGTAGGGGAGATTGAATACTTCTCCATCCTTTATCTTGATGGTCTCGAGTAAAAGAGGGGAGGCTGGCATCTATATATCGAAAAGCTCTGTAGAAAGGTAACGCTCCGCTGTATCACAAAGGATGGTGACGATCGTCTTTCCTCTGTTTTCCGGACGGGATGCAACAAGCGAAGCCGCATGAAGGTTGGCGCCCGATGAGATCCCTACCAGGAGCCCTTCTTCTCTTGCCACTTTCTGTGCCATGCTGAAAGCATCTTCATTGCTGACGCTGATGACTTCTCCATAGATATTTGTATTGAGGATATCCGGAATGAAGCCTGCACCGATACCCTGTATTTTATGGGCACCGGCCGAACGGCCGGAAAGTACGGCAGAGTTCTCCGGTTCGACTGCAATGGCTTCGAGTGAAGGGATCGCTGCTTTGAGGGCTTCGGAAGTGCCCGTCAGGGTACCGCCGGTACCTACGGCTGCAATAAAAATATCGACCTTCCCCTGTGTATCGTGCAGGATCTCGGGTGCTGTGGTCTTCCTGTGGATGTCAGGATTGTTCGGATTGTTGAACTGTTGAAGTACAATGGCCTGGTCGATCTCTTTTTCCAGTGCAGCCGCTTTTTCAATTGCTCCGTTCATACCGTTGGCTGCAGGGGTAAGGACAAGTTCCGCACCAAGATAGAGGAGCAGTTTGCGTCTTTCGATACTCATGGAGTCCGGCATCGTCAAGATGAGTTTCAAGCCTCTTGCGGCACAGACCGCAGCCAGGCCTATCCCTGTATTGCCGCTTGTAGGTTCAATGATCGTACTTTCTTTGGTGACCTGCCCGTTCTTCATTGCTTCGTTGATCATATTGAAAGCGATCCTGTCCTTCACGGAGGAAGTCGGGTTCATGAATTCACATTTTCCAAGGACCGTCGCCCCCGCTTTTTCTGAAAGGGAATGTATCTTTACCAGCGGGGTGCTGCCTATGAGATCTTCAATACTTTGGGCGATCATCTATGCTCCTATTTTAATCATTTAAAATTATACTATACTATTACTTTTGTATTAACGGCTTAAATTCAAAGTTCTCATCGTCATAATACTCGATACTGCCGTCTTCAAGGTTATAGTGCCATCCATGCAGATAGAGACTTCCCTCTTCTACACGCTTTCTGACAGCGGGATAACTGAGAAGGTTGTCAAGCTGATAGACCACAGAGATCTTTTCCGTATAGCGGTGCAGGACTTCAGGGGAACTGTCTCTGTGTGCCAGCAATGCTACTTTCTTGGCTTCCTGCCCCAGCTCAAGCCATTTGATCGTATGAATATTTTCCGGTGTCTGGACGATATCTTTATAGAGTGCCGAAATGGCTCCGCAGTGGGAGTGCCCGCACACAATAATGTCTGAAACCTCCAGGATACTCACGGCATATTCAATGGCTGAAGCCGTCGCATGAAAATCTGCATCAGGATTGAAAGGCGCTACGAAGTTCCCGATATTGCGTATAATGAACAGGTCACCGGGCCTGGAGTTGGTGATCATGGCAGGCATGACCCTGGAGTCGCTGCAGCCGATGAAAAGTGCTTTGGGCTGCTGCCCCTCTTCTACCAGTTTCCTGAAACGTTCTTTGCTCTTGTTGAAGGCGATCTTTCGAAAGGCTTCATGTCCTGTTTCAAAATCTTTAAATCGGCTATCCATGGGTGACTCCTTTGACAGAATATGCGATCTCTTCCCCTGCGAACATAGGTACTACACCATTGTAGTCCCCGGGTACTTTGAACGGTTTTTTTTCAAGTATCACTTTTTTTGCAGGGGGAATGATACCGTATATTTTTCGGGCATTGCCTGAGATGAAGTTTTGAAGGTTTTCCAGCCTGCCATGTTTTTCAAAGAGTTCGGTAAGGACCTGAAGGGCGATAGGCGCAGTAAAAACACCGGCAGCACAGCCGCATGCTTCTTTTGCGTGTCTGGGGTGCGGAGCGGAGTCGGAGCCGAACATCACTTTGGGATGGGCGTCAAGGGCCACTTCCAAAAGCGCTTCTTTGTCCTCAGGCCGTTTGGCGATAGGTTTGCAGAAAAGATGCGGCTGGAGCATACCGCCGGCTACATCATCGAGTGTGATGATCAAGTGGTGCAGGGTGATGGTCGCATAGAGGTTTTCAAAACGATCCAGCGCCGCAACACTTTCCTTGGTGGTAATATGTTCCATAATGATCTTCAGGCTGGGGAATGCTTCAGCCAGTGTTTCGTAAATGGAAACAAATTCCGCTTCCCTGTCCATGACGAAACCGTTGGTCTCCCCATGGATACACAGGGGGATATTCAGCGCGCTCATTGCTTCGAGTGCCGGCCTGAGTTCTTCCACATTGAATCCGCTGACTCCTCCTTCGGAATTGGTCGTGATGCCGGCAGGGTAAAGTTTGATCGCGTGTATACGGTCCCTGACAGACTCAAGAAATGCTTTGTCGTAACCGGGTTTAAAGAAAAGTGTCATGTAGGGTTCAAAAGTCTCATTCCCTATGGCTTCCATAATACGCGTTCTATAGGCGATCACATCCTCTTTGCTGCTGACGGGAGGTACGAGGTTCGGCATGACGACCGCACCGCTGAAGGTATGGGCACTTTCTTCGGCGATATGCTGGAGCATCTCCCCATCCCTGAGGTGCAGGTGCATATCCAGCGGGTTGTCAAGTATCACAGTTGATGGCATCGAAATCCTTTACTACATAATAGAGTGAACGGCCTGCTTCTTTGGGTACAAGCCAATAGTTCACTTTGATTTTGCCACAAAAATCATTAATACCGAGTGATTTGTGCTTCTGCCGCGGAACAAAATGAACTACAGGGTAGTCTATGCCTCCCGCAAAAAGTTGGTTACATCGTAAGATACGCAGGGTACTGGCAGCCAAAGCACGGTGCGGAGCATTGAACTCGAACTGCCACTTGGCATACTCTGAGCAGGTCGGGTAGTATCTGCAATTGGCAGGCATCATTTTGGAGAGATACTGGTAGCCCTTGATCGGAGTAATAAAGAATTTTTTGAAGGACATTGTTTTGAGAAAACTTTCATTTGGTTAAAGGCACCTTTGTCTGACCGGTAACCTTCATACTACTATTATTAAATTATTATAGCAAAATATTTTTTGTAAGACAATACTTACATACTTTTTACACTCTAACCCATTATAATGATATAATAACTAAAGAAGGAGGCAGATATCAAAACTTTATATCTTATTAGGCATGCAAAATCTTCCTGGGAAAAAGATGACCGGAGTGATATTATGCGGGGAATAAATAAAAGAGGCTTGGAAGATCTTAAAATGATGGGATCCTATATGGCACTGCGGAAAGTAAAGCCTGATTTTATACTTTCAAGCTGTGCATTGAGAGCTCAGCAGACGGCAGAATCTCTGGCTATGAGGATTGATTATACGGGGGATATTCAGTATATGGATGAACTCTATCTGACAAAAATGGAAATGGCACTCAATGTACTCTCGACACAGGAAGATAGTTATGACAGTATTTTTTTTATCGGGCACAATCCGGTACTGACGGAACTTGCCAAACTGTGGGTCAAAGATTATTTTTTTAAATTTCCCAGTTTGGGTATTCTGGCATTGAATTTCAATATTGACAGTTGGAATGAGCTGTTGCAAATGGAAAAGGCTGAAATGGATTTTTTTATTTTTCCCAAACAGTTTAAATATTACATGCCAAAACAGATTCAGGATACTTTATCATGATTTGACAAAGATGGATTTACATTATAAAATAAAAAAAGGAGGATAAAGTGTATGTCTGAAAAAAAGAAGGTCAGCGAAGAGGTATTGTCCTCTGAATTTAAACAGACTTTATCAAGTTATGAAAAACAATTGAATGAAAGATCTGATATTCGCAGTATGGGGCGCTTAATACAGGATTTTGTAAAACAAGTGACCCCGGCAAAAGAAGTACAGCTTCTTTTGCTTGATAAATCAATGAAAGAAATGAAGACTGTTACACTGGATAAAAATATGATGATGAATATTTCCAATACTTCCGGTATGATGGCAGAGGTTTTACATACAAGAAAAGCTTTATTTACCAATGATGTTGAAAGAGAGTTGAAATATAAAGAAGATGTCGATAATTTTTTGCACTACCCATTAAAAAGTCTTCTCCTTTTTCCTTTGGTGGAGGATGAAAACATATGGGGGTTGATATGGGCGGGGATACCGCGCAAGGATCTTCATCAGTATATGAAAATAGACCTTGCGTATCTTGAACAGATGCAGCACCTTCTAAAAAAGCCCAGACACGAAACCGATGAAGAGATAAAACCCCTTGAAAGTGATGTGACGGCAGAGAGCAAATTGAAAAATACTTCATTGATTACAAAAATAAAATCCTGGTTTTCCTAGGGTTAATGACAGATAGTGCAGAGTAAGGAATAGCTAATGTTTGATATAAAACGCGAATTAACCGAAAATGAATTTAAAGATATAATTGTTGCTTGTCAAACAGCAATGAGTAAGAACAAAGAGTTGAAAGCCGTTGTTGACATATGCGCGGAAAAGACAAAAGAGATTACTCCCGCAGAAGAAGTATATTTGCTGCTGCTTGACAAGGAAAACAATATATTTGAAATAGCCTCCCATAACAAAAGTATCCCTATACATGAGGAGGGGGGAGTGATCTCCGAATCTCTCAATAGCAGGCAGCCGTTTATTATTAATGATGTAGCCAATAGTTTTCTTTATCAGGAAGAAGCGGACAATATTTTTGACTATCCGCTTAAAGACCTTATGATTATACCTTTTGTAGAGAGTAAAGCAGATCAGAATATTGTTGCTCTTCTGTGGGCAGGTATTCCAGAGAAAAGCTGGAATCAGTATACACAGAAAGATCTTGACTATATGGTAAGATTTACACTGTATATGAAAAAATTCCTGCCTCAGTCCCCTTCTCCTGTAAAGAAAAAAAGTGATGTAAGTATTCCTGACTGTATGGTCATACATGAGAAGATGAGTGCACAGATAAGGCGTGAACAGGAATATTTTGCAAATATTATTCATGATGTGCGTACACCTATGAACGGGGTACTCGGTTTTTTGGAACTTTTGAAACTGGACGAATCAGATCCGAAAAAAATAGATTATATTGAATCTGCATTAAAAAGCGGTGAAAGTATGGTAGCCCTGATCAATGATGCTTTGGATGTGTCAAAGCTGAGCAGCGGAAAAATGAGTATCGAAAAAGTACCTTTCAATCTTTTGGATGAATTTAATGATACAGCCAGGCTTTTTTACAACAGTGCCCGAAAAAAAGAGATTGAACTGCATGTATTTTATGATCCTTCGATCCCTTCTACCATTCTATCAGACTATCACCGTATCAAGCAAATCATCAATAATCTTTTGAATAATGCGATAAAATTTACACCGAATCGTGGATATATCGATTTTGAAATGGTGTATGATAAAAAAAAGGATGGGTTGACCGTCAGTGTTTCAGATTCTGGTATCGGTATTGAAAAAAAGAGGCAGAAGCATATTTTTTCACCCTATACCCAGGAAAAAAGTTCTACCTCCAGAGAGTATGGAGGAACCGGATTGGGATTGAGTATTTCACAGCAGCTTGCGATACTGCTTGGCGGGAAACTGGAACTGGAAAGCGAAAAAGGCAAGGGCAGCAAATTTTATTTTACTGTTCCCTGCCATACTGAACCCGATACTCCAGCGGCACTCAATACCGATAAATTGAAAAATCTTTCAGCTGTTTTTTATCAATATGACAAGTCTGTTAAAACAATGGCCATTATGAAACGCTATTTTGAAACATTTGGCCTTCATATCTCAGTAAAAGAAAATGAAATACCGCTTGAACAATTACGCGATAAAGTATTTGATATTCTGATAATTTTAAAAGAAGATACTGTATCACAGGAAGAATATATACAATTAATGTTGGATAGCGGAAAATCCGTCGT
The DNA here is from genome assembly GCA_026983895.1 of Sulfurovum sp. GTDB lineage: Bacteria > Campylobacterota > Campylobacteria > Campylobacterales > Sulfurovaceae > Sulfurovum. The sequence goes on along the minus strand of JALSTF010000064.1, from coordinate 1,622 downwards.
GATTTTGGAAAAAAATGTGTTTGAAGAAGAACATAACTGGTTTGTAGGGAAGATAGGCAGGATCGCCCCTCCTTTTCTTCCTCGGGATGTATTGAACCTTTTACTGTCATTTTTCAACACACATGCAGAGCAAAAGGATACTGTAGTCAAGGAAATGAACTTGACAGGAAAACAAGTTCTTGTCGTGGATGACAACAGTATCAATTTAAAATTCATGAAAGAGATCCTCAAGATTTACCATCTTGAATCCGATCTGGCACATAATGGAGACGAAGCACTTGAGAAATTCAAAGATAAAGATTTTGATCTTATATTTATGGATGAAAATATGCCGGGCATGCAGGGAGATGAAGTCATTGAAAAAATGCGCAGAATAGAAAAAAAGAAGAAAAAACATGTAGCCAGTATTATTGGCCTTACTGGTGATGCGGGACAGGAAATCAGGGATAAGCTGTTGAAGTCCGGTGCAGATGGAATACTGACAAAACCTGTCCAGCTTCAGGCTGTTACCGAAGTGATAAGAAAGTATTTGCAATAAGAAAGAGAATATAACAGAGGGTTTTTCATCCTGCCTGCACAGGCGCAGGACAGATAGGCGCTAAAGCCGGATCAGGCCAATGCTTCCACTGCTTCAGGAAGTATTTTTCCTAATGCGATTTTTCCCAGAGCAACATTGCCATCATCACTGAAAATAGCAAAGATATGCAGGTGTACTCTTGCATCTTCCCCGGAACATCCCATCAGGATCTTCCCTTTTTCTGTATGTATCTCCATGATTTTTGTTGCACCTAATTTTAGATTTTGGGAAACTTTATGTGCATCTCTGAATATATCATTAAAGGTAGAGGATACCTCTTCCAAATTGCCTGAAAGTCTCTGCGCATCACATACAAGACATTCTCCTGTGTAATTATTAATAGCCCCACCAAGATAGCCTTTGATAGACTGTAGCCTTTCCATTATAGTTTCATCCATGATAACTCCTTTTTATTTATATAGATTGATACTAGATCGTTTATATTATATGTCAATTATTCGTATAAGTATGTAAGGTATTTCTTACATGGACAGATTTTTAAAAATAATTTTAAATCTTATGCGATCCTGTCAGAAAAATATCTCATCAGCAACAGTTTTACCTCTTCGATGTGAATGGGTTTTATCAGATAGTCATTGATCCCGGCCTCTTTATACTGCACTTTCAACCTTTTTATCTTTTGCCCGGTCAGTGCCACCACAGGTGTTTGGGATAATCCGTTCTGTGCTTCATAGGCTCTTATTTTTTTTGTCGCTTCAATACCGTCCAGTTTGGGCATGAGTGTATCCATGAGAACCATATCATAGTGGGAAGAAATGTATTTTTCATACGCAATTAACCCATTTCCTGCAATACTGCTTTCAATATTGAGACTGTTTAAAATATGTTTCACGAGACGTTGGTTGATCGGGTCATCTTCTGCAATGAGAATATGTATGTTTTTGAAAACGACGTTGCGTTTTAATAGATCATCAGATTTTGGTTTACTATATTTTTCTGATAACGTTTTTTGCAGTGCCGAAGTCAATTTGTGAAAACTAATGGGTGCAGTAATCACGTTTTTACATAAAGACAAATAAGGATC
>JALSTF010000063.1 GCA_026983895.1 Sulfurovum sp. | reverse complement strand
TGCATAGAGCAACTCCTGCGTAAGGTGGGGCGGATTGAGCAGATGGAGCGAACCGAGTATCAGGCCGACTGCCACCAGTGCGATCGTATAAGGCAACTTGAGCCGTCTAGTGACAACGGCGACGATCGAGGCGATCACAAAAAGAATAAGAATAACAAATTCGTAGTCCATCTTCTACCCCTGCACTATTTAATAAAACGTTATTATATCCAAGAGGATTGATAGTCTGCTCTTGATTTAGAGATATATTATACCCAATCATCCAAAGCCAATCCCTCAAGCTTCATAAACTCTTTCGTGTTGTAGGTAAGCACTTTTACAACTTTATCAATAAACTAAACGCTATAATACTTCCCATGAAACAAAGCACTGCACTTAACATACTAAAATCAGGTAAAAATGTCTTTATCACAGGGTCAGCAGGGACGGGTAAGACCTATTTGCTTCACCTTTATACGCAGTACTTGAAAGAACGCCGGGTCTATCCGGCTATTGTGGCACCTACGGGGATAGCGGCTTCGCATTTGGGCGGGCAGACGATACATTCTTTTTTTGCTTTGGGCATACGTGAGAACATAGATGAAGGGTATGTGGACTTTTTGTTGGACAAAAAGTACTTGAAGACGCGTTTTTCCAAGCTGAAGCTACTCATCATCGACGAGATCTCCATGGTCTCTCCCGAGCTGTTCTCTGCGATGGATATGATACTGCGTAGGTTCAAGGGGACAGATGCCCCTTTTGGCGGGGTGCAGGTGGTGATCTCTGGAGACTTCTTTCAGCTTCCGCCGGTGAGCAAGACCCCCAAAGAAAAACGCTTTGCGTGGCAGTCTGAGGCGTGGAGGGCGTTAGCGCTTCAAACCTGCTACCTGGAAGAGAAATTTAGACAGGACGACAACAGGCTCATAGGCATACTGGACGACATACGTTCCGGAGAGATAACACCTGCTTCTGAAGCACTGCTCAAGAGCAGACATGAAGCCGCACTGGGTATAGATACCCCCACAAGACTCTACACCCACAATCTGGATGTAGACCGCATCAACCAGGAAGAGCTGGACAAACTTGACGCTGAAGAGAAGCTCTTTGTCTGTGAGCATAAAGGCAGCGAGAAGAATATAGAGAAAATATTTAAATCGTCACTGGTCCTGGAGCGTCTCACACTTAAAAAGGGTGCAGTGGTCATCTTTATCAAGAACAATGCCGAAGCAGGATATGTGAATGGTACTACGGGAAAAGTAGAGAGCTTCAGCCCCATAGACAAAATGCCCATCGTCCGTACATCAGAGGGGCAGAAGATAAAGGTGGACCTGGAAGAGTGGAGCCTGGAAAATGACAGCGGCAAGGTCATAGCCACTGTTTCACAGGTGCCATTGCGTTTGGCATGGGCCATCACGATACATAAAAGTCAGGGGATGACCCTGGATGCAGCAGAGATAGACCTCTCCAGGACCTTTGAGTCTGGGCAGGGATATGTGGCACTCTCGCGTATCAAAAACATAGAGGGCTTGCGTCTCATGGGGCTCAATCCTATGGCATTGCGTGTTGATCCGCTCATACTTCATGTAGACAGCCGCATTAAGGGAGCATCCGCCAAGGCCGTAGAGCGTGCAGAGTCCATGAGCCAGGAAGCCTTTGAGGCACAGTGCGAAGAGCATATCCGCCGTATGGGCGGGGTAGTGGAAAAAGCGAAGATAGAAGAAGAACGCGCCAACATCAAAGCAGGTAAGCCTTCGCATTCATCCTATGTCACTCCCACCTACATGAAGACCAAAAACCTCATACCCAAGTCTGATACTCTTATCAGGCTGGCAACCCATAGAGGGCTGTCCAAGAGTACGATAGTGCAGCACCTCGCATTGATAAAGGAGGAAGACCCCGATTTTGATATGAATAAATATAAACCCAAGGAAGCACTGTTTGACAAAGTCGAATCAGCCGTACTCAAACTCATGACCCAAAAAATGCCTGAGCATTTTCCCGATGATGGGAAATTGCGTTTGAAGCCTGTATTTGAAGCTTTGAACGGTGAAGTGGGTTATGATGACATTCGGGTCTGTATGTTGTTTATAGATTAGAGGTGCCCTAAATAGGACCACAGTCTGCCACGTTTGGAGGTACTGAAAAGAAAATCGGTAAAAACAGCGATGCGGAAGATCCGCTGCTGTCTTTAGGCCGTTAGATGTGTGGCTTTCTGAACGTGGTAGTTTAGCCCTATCTCTTTGGGTGTGCATCCGAGTGCGAGTGCGACCATTTGAGGCATGTGCAGGACAGGAAGTTCCACATCGCGTCCGATGACTTTGCCTATGTCGTCCTGGTACGTGTCCATTTTGAGGTGGCAGAGCGGGCAGGGGGTGACCATGATGTCCGCATTGTTGTCGATGGCATCGACCATAGCATTCCCTGCGAGGATCTCGGAAGTGTGGTTTGCCTGAAGTTCTACGTGGAAACCGCAGCACTTATTCTTGTGGTCATAGTCAACCGGATGGCCCTCAAGGGCATCAATGAGCTGGTCGAGAGAAGTCGGGTTGTACGGATTCTCTCCGCCGTTGCTTGTGTGGTGCAGTTCGGAAGGGCGGATGTTGTGGCAGCCGTAGAACGGTGCGATATTCAGGTGGCTGAGCGGTACTTCCACTTTATCCTTGATGTTCTCAAGACCATACTCGTCTATAAGGCAGTAAAGGAAATGCTTGATCTCGGAAGTCCCTTTGTACTCAAGGCCGACCTCTGCCAGTTTCTCGTTAACGCGGGCTTTAAGCTCCGGGTCGGTGTCGAGTGCATGTTTGGTCATGGCGGAGTTGAGCTGACAGGTGTTGCAGATGGTGATCATGGTCAGGCCCAGTTTCTCTGCATAGCAGATATTCCGTGCATTGAGGACATGGGCGAGGAATTCGTCGAAATCCTGAAGGTGGCTGGCACCGCAGCAGCTTGCCTCTTCGAGTATCGTGATCTCGATACCCAGTTTCTTCGCTACAGCAAGTGTAGAAGAGAGTAGCTCCGGGGTGGATTGTTTGGCGGTACATCCGGTAAATAGTGCGTATTTTAATGTGCTCATCGTTTCTCCTTACAGCTTGTTCGTTTGTGAAATTTCGATGAGTTTCTGGATTTCATCGAGATTTTTTGATTTCGGTACATTGTCCACCCACGGCAGGCCGTCGTTCCAGTGGATCTTGCCCGCTTTCATCATTTTCATTGCGGTTTTGAGGTGCTTGTACATGCCAAGATACCCTTCAGAGTAAACGACAATATCCGCTTCGTCAAGGAAACCGTGTTTCTTGATGCTTCGGACGAAACCTTCGGCATGACGTGTAGCGACATTGCTGACGGCTACACCCTGTTCGAACTGCATATTGTGCAGTTTGGTGATCTTCTCGATCGGATTGATATCTTTGGGGCAGGCTTCGGCACATTCGAAACATTTCACACAGTCCCAGACGCCCACACCCGGTTCCGCTGTCAGTTCAAGTCTCTCTTTTCCGGCTTCATCACGCGTATCTATCGTGAAGCGGTAGGCGGCATTGAGCGCTGCCGGCCCGAGGAAGTCTGAGTTGGCTTCAAGGGCAGGGCAGGAGTAGTGGCAGGCACCGCACTGGATACAAAGATCGGAATCAAGGAATTTATTGAAATCTGCAATACTCTGTTTTGTTTCATGTTCAGGATGCGGGTCGATATCGGCAACGACATAAGGCTGCACTGCGGCATGTTTGTCCCAGAAATCCTTCTTGTCGATGATCATATCTTTGACCACACGTTTTTTGCTTGAAGGCTCAAAGACCAGTTCATTGTTGAAGAGGTCGAGCAGTTCAATGGCATTCTGCTTACAGGCCAGTGTCGCTCTGCCGTTCACTTTGATGGCACAGGCACCGCAGATACCGTGTCTGCATGACCGTCTGTAGGAGAAAGAGCCGTCATGTTCCCACTTGATCCTGTTCAGAAGGTCAAGAATGAGTTCATCTTTGCCCACTTCCATCTCATACTGTTTATAGTATGGGAGATAATCCGTTTCCGCATTGAATCGGAATGCTTTTATCGTTACTTTTCTTGTATCGCTCATCATGCCCTCCTTAATATGTTCTTTCTTTAGGTTCAAACTTGCCGAGGGTCACTTCTCCCCATTCTGTGGTGATGTTGTAGTCCTTGTCCATATAGGCGTACGTGTGTTTGAGGAATCTTTCATCATCTCTGGTCGGGAAGTCTTCCCTGAAGTGTCCTCCGCGGCTCTCTTCTCTTTCAAGTGCCCCTACGACAATGAATTTGGAAAATTCAAGCATATGTCCGAGTTCGAGTGCTTCCTGGAGTTCCGTGTTGAACGTATTGCTTTTGTCATCGATACGGATATTTTTGTATCGTTTCAGAAGGCTGTCAATGAGTTTGATCTGCTTTTCAAGAGACTCTTTCGTTCTAAATACGCCGGCATTGGCCGTCATACCGTTCTGCAGTTCCGTTCTGAGATCTGCCACTCTTTCTGTACCGTTGGATGTCTTGATACGGTGAAGTTCTTCGAGCATACCTTCTGCATCGGCTTTGGTCGCTTTGTGGAGTTCCACACCTTCATCAAGTGCTTTGACCATGTTTTCCCCTGCATGGCGCCCGAAGAGGAGCGCTTCAAGGACAGAGTTCGCGCCCAGTCTGTTCGCACCGTGTACGGAGACACAGGAACACTCGCCGGCTGCATAGAAACCTTCTACAAGGTCGCCTTCTGCATTCTTCTGTACCTGGCAGTCGATGTTGGTAGGGATACCGCCCATGGAGTAGTGTGCCGTAGCAGAGATGTGGATAGGCTCTTTAAGCATATCCTGCCCCTGGAAAGCGATAGCAAGTTCACGAAGCTCAGGCAGTCTTGTCAGAATGATCTCGGGGTCGAGGTGTGTCAGGTCTATATTGACTGACTGGCCGTCCTTGCCTACACCGCGTCCCTGGCGTACCTCTTCCATGATCGCTCTGGATACCACATCTCTGGAAGCAAGCTCCATAGCGTTGGGCGCATATTTACTCATAAAACGTTCACCTTCAGAGTTGTAAAGGCGTCCGCCTTCACCACGCGCCGCTTCCGAGATGAGGACCCCTGAACCGCCAAGTCCGCTGGGGTGGAACTGTACGAACTCCATATCTTCAAGCGGAAGGCCGTGTCTTGCAACAATGGAGAGTGAATCACCCGTATTGGCATGGGCATTGGAGTTGAACCGGTAAGCTCTTGCATGCCCGCCGGTAGCGAACATGACTACTTTTGCATTGAAGATCGCCGGTTGGGAATCACGGATGTTGAAAGCAGAAACGCCATAGGCTTTCCCATCCTTATAAAGAAGGTCTGCCGCATACCATTCGTCAAATACTTCGATGCCTTCACGGAATGCCTGCTCATAGATGGCCTGAAGCACTGCCAGTCCGGTCCGGTCCTTTGCATAGCACGCTCTTGGTTTGGACTGTCCCCCAAAAGGCCTGATGGCAATGTCACCTTCTTCATCTCTGGAGAAAACTGCCCCCATTCTTTCCGCCCACCGGATGGTCTCCGGTGCTTTGGTACACATCAGTTCGACCGCATCCTGGTCAGCCAGGTAGTCAGAACCTTTGACCGTATCAAATTCGTGAAGCTCCGTAGAGTCGTCTTTACCCAAAGCCGCGTTGATCCCGCCCTGAGCAGCACCCGAGTGTGATCTGAGGGGGTGCAGTTTGGTGATGACCGCAGTCCGCTTGCCCGCAGCGGTAAGCTCTTTGGCAGCAGCCAGTCCAGCCAGACCGGCACCGACGATCACAGCATCATATTCGTAGATTTTAACATCTGAGTTCGTATTCATAGTAGCTATGTCCTTTGTTGCAATTTACATTGATTATATCTTTTTAGTTATTAAGGTTAATTAATATTGTAGGAGAAGAGGGGTCGAAAACAGGGGGTGTTACGGTTTTATCAGATGGGGAAGGAGAGAAAAGGGGTCCTTTCTCCTAAAATTCTCCTGCAGAAATCATATGCCTCAGGCCGCAACACTTTCGTTCATGGCAAGGAAGTCTTCTGTCGTGATGCATTCAAGGACAATGTCCCTTCCTACCGTTCTCTCGATGGCGGCAAGGTTCTTTTTGAACATAAGGCAGACTTCTTTGTCTTCGACCACAAGAATATCCGCTCCGCTGTCAAGGGCATCGAGCAGCGTCGTCCCCGCTTTTTTGAATGCGAGTTCTTTTCGGTCTTCAAGCAGGGTGAGTCCTGAAAGTTTGTGCGCTCCTGAGAAGGCAGTCATTTTTGCCCCCAGTGCAGCGATCTTCTGTGAGACAGCTTCTGTATTGTCCTGGGCATATCCATAATAATAGGCGATCTCTTTCCCTTCGGTCTCCTTGAGTACGGCAGGCGCCTCTTTTGTTCCAGGCTTTTTGATGAACTTGGCGGCCATCTTGTCCATGAAGCCGGGTTTGTCGCTTTTGGGCGGTTTGGCCATCTGCTTGAGTGCTTCGATGGCAGCAGTGTGGTCCTCTGCATTGAAGAGGTTGTTCTCGTATTCACACTCAAAAAGGCCGCTATGCATTTCGCTGATGGTATGGAGGATCACTTCCGCATGTTCACTCTCTTCCGCGATCATCCGATGGGCAAGAACAAGGACGGCATCACCGATGTAGTCACGGTCGAATTTCTCCGTTTCCGACGCATAGTGCAGGGCATAGAGTGTTTCATAGTACGCTTTGTCCTCTTCGGATGCATAGGGGGCAAGGAGCCCGAAGCGCTGCATGAAGTCGTCGTCATTGATGATGAGCCCATTGTTGGCACGGTAAGCGTTGACCGGATCGATCTGCAGTGATGTTCCGAGCCGTTCAACGATCTCTTTGACCGCCTGCTCTCCATGGACGACCAGATCGTTGATCCTGAAGACCAGCTTCTCTTCCGGGTAGGCAAAATTCTCATTCTGTGCTTTGACAGCAGCAAGTATGTCAGATGCTTTGGCCTCTTCATCCAGAACGATGCTGAACTGTTTATAGTAAGGAAGATAGTCGGTTTGGGCATTGAAAAAAAATGCTTTTATTTTAAATGTATACATGTAATTAAGATTTTTCCTTCGTTTTAATGAAATGATTATAGCGTAAAAGGGCAGATCTGTTTTGGTTCGCAGAGATCTGCCGTCAAGAGATGCAACATTGTTACCTATGTTGACACACTTTAGCGGTGCCCTTTAGTTTTGCGGCATATTTTGTACGGCCGGATGCATTTGAAGGGTTTGCGTCGGCTGTGCAGGCTGTTGTGCCGCACTCCCGCTCCCTTTGAGGGAGTTGATGGTGTCTTCAATATTTTTGTCATTCAGTGCTTTGGCGGAACTGATGAGCTGATACTCCTCTTCATAATCAAGCCTGTCACCGTAAGAAAGTCCTTTTGCCGCTTTGTATTCTGCGATGGCTCTGCGTGTAGCAGGCCCGACAGCACCATCTATCCTGGAATGGTAGAATCCTTGTATTTTAAGGGCGGTTTGTATCTTTTTGCCTTTGCTTCGGGCATCGCTCCCACGGGCAATGAGGTTTCTGTCAAACTCAAAGAGTGTCCCAAGAAAGATCAGGGCATCCCTTGCTTCGGGTTTGAGGGAAGCGGTATGGCTGATCTCGTAGGCTTCGTTCATCGCTTTGATGGCCGAACGTGTTTCGAATGAGTTGATCTCACCATCGATCCTTCCGTGGTAGAACCCCAGGCTGGCCAGTGCTTTTTGGATCTTCTTTTCCGGTGTCATTTGGGGAGCGACATACCTTTTCTTTGCTTTTTTCTTATAGCGCTTTTTCTTATAGTAGTGCCGTGAAGGAGGCGCACTGTGCCGGTTGCTGTTATATACTTCATTCGTGATGACCGATCCGACCGCACCGCCGACAAGACCGCCGACCACGGCATCTCCAAAGTCGGCATAGGCTACATTTCCTGCCAGAAAGGAACCGACGAACAATACGGCAATATTTCGATATTTCATTTCCACTCTCCTCAAATACGTAATGTAATATTTAATTTTAGGCGAATAAACTTAAATTATCCAATAAGCTATGCTACAATCGCAACTATGAAAAAGATTGACAAAGAAAATTATCTGATCCGCAGGCTGAGTTCCAAATATATCGGCGATGATGCGGCGGTGATCGGAAAAAACATTTACAGTGCAGATGCGTTTTTTGAAGGAACACATTTCAAAAGAGAGTGGATGAGTATGGCTCAGATCGGACGTAAAGCGATGCTGGTCAACCTCTCCGATGCCATTGCCATGAATGCGCAGCCGCGCTATGCGCTGGTGGCGGTCTCGCTGCCTCCTGATATGACGACCGGGGAGATAGACGAACTGACACAGAGCCTGGAGAAGACCGCTGCCGAATACGGCTGTGAGATCATTGGCGGGGATACGGTCGGCGGAGACAAACTGCATCTCTCTATCACGATCATTTCGCACAGTGATGATCCGCTTCTGAGAAAAGGACTTGAAGAGGGGGATCTGCTTGCCTATACCGGTACGCTCGGAGAGAGCAGGCGCGATCTGGAAAAACTCCTCAATGGCGAAGAGATTGCAGAGGATTCATGTTTTTACGAACCGGTACTCAGAAAAGAATTCGTGCAGAAAGCACGCCCCCTTCTGCATGCCGGCATGGACCTTTCAGACGGTCTCTACTGCGATACGAACAAGTTGTTGGATATGAATGAATACGGCTTTAACATATTAAAGAATATTAGTGATGATATCGGCTTTAGCGGGGAAGAGTATGAAATGCTTGTCGGTTTTAAAAAAGAGCATTTGAAAGGACTTGAAAGCATCGCAGAAGCCTGCGGAACGACGCTGACCGTTTTTGCGGAAGCGGTAAAAAATGACAAGCGGTTTCCCTGCAAAAGCCACCACTTTTAACATATCATGATCCGGCTTTTGATGTGGTGCGCAGGGTGAGGGAAACCGGGTAGTTTCTCTGGGCCGCGATGCTTGCGGCATACTCTGCGATCTGCTCCTCTTTCAGCGTCTTGACCGTTTCTGCCTGTTTGTCCAGATGGCAGGATGCTTCCAGGTATCCCAGGCTGACCATGTCCTTCACGATGGCATCGGCCATATCGAGTGCAGAAGAGACTTTGACGATCTCGCATCGGGCATATCTTTTCTTTGGGAAAGAGACTTCCGCCACGCGGAGTGTCGGGTCGTCCCCCGGGATCTGCTGTGCTCCAAAGAGCGGTATGGAACCCACTTTGGCATTTGAAAAATCGGGAATGAACCTGGAAATATGCCTGATGGCACTCTGCGTTCTCTGAGTCGTCTCTTCGGGGCTCCAGGACCTTTCGATCTTTTCAAGGAAATTCTGCCCCAGATGAGGCTGGCAGCTGACAGCGGAGTTGGCGACCAGACCATCCTCATAAAGTGTGATCTCCTTGGTCATGCCGTGAAGCTGGAAGTATCCGTCCGGGTAGGGGGTGAACTGCCCCATACCGCGCGGTGTACCCCGCTCTCCATGGAAGATGATCTCCGGCCAGAGGGTATCGCAGCATTGCTCCCAACGGCTGATATAGGCAGCTTTGAATTCCACCATACGTTTGCACTCCACACTGATCAGGTCGTCTATCTTTCCCGACCTGAATCCGGCAGCGTTGATAAGGTAGTCAAAATGCGCCTGCCCGGTCTGGTCTTCATGGACCCAGGTGATATCCCAGCCGCTTTCAGGATAGCTTTCCTGGATATTGCTTACGACAGCTTCCCGTTTGAGATCCACGTTTTGCAACGATTCCAGAGCCAGTGTCACCCCGGAAGCCAGACGGAAAAGATTGAGCCCGTACTCCTGTACCAAAATGAGCGGGAACTGTACTTTGTCGAAGTCTATATGCTTGGCCGCCGGGATCATCCAGTCATCGGCATTTTGGGGTACGGCCGCGACATTCTGCCCTTTGAGAACCTCCATCTGCTCTCTGCTGTAGAGCCGGTAGTAGTCGCTGCTCTCTCCGAGTACTTTGTTTTCTGCATCATGCCGGATCAGTGCTTCATATTCGCTTCTCAAGCGTTCCAGGCGCGGCAGAAGCGCCTGGGGTGTTCCCTTGTCGCTTGTGGGAAGGGCGATGACCGTAGGGCGGTAATCCACAATGAAAGGGTAGAAACGCAGAAAGTCGATGGACTGTTTCAACAGTGTCACACACTGTGCGTCAGAGATCTCCCGGTAAAGGTTCCCTCCCGCATGCAGGTGGCAGAAAGGCGGTCCGTTCACGAGACTCTTTTCTTTTTCGAACAGGGTGACATCCAGCCCCAGTTCTCCAAGGCGGAGTGCAGCCGTCGCTCCTGCCACACCGCCGCCAACGATCGCTACCTTCGATTTGCCCATCACTTTACTCCTCTACAAAAGATCCAGAATGTCTTTGAAATCGTCCACAACGGTACTTGGGCCGTGCAGACGGATATCTTCACCGTAATTATAGCCGTACGTCACGCCGATGCTCTGCATTCCGCAGGCATTGGCGGCCAAAATGTCATTTTTTGAGTCACCGACCATGATACATGTTTCAACCGGAACTCCCAGCTTTTCGCAGACATAGAGCAGGGGTGCCGGGTCCGGTTTCTTCTGCGGCAGAGAATCGCCTCCCACCCAGATCTCAAAGAGTGCTTCCATCTGAAGATTTTTGAGTATGGGCCCTACAAATGCGTAAGGTTTGTTCGTAATGATCGCCAGGCGATAGCCGGCATCCTTCAGTGCCTGGAGTGTCTGGGGAACATGCGGGTAGGTACCGGTGACTTCTGCCAGGTGTTTGCCGTAAAAGTCCAGAAAGATCTTCAAAGCCTTGTCGAACAGGGCAGGGTCCACGGTTTCGTCCACTTCTCTTTTTCCAAGCAGCGCACGCGTCACAAGCATCTGTGCACCGTTGCCCACCCAGTAGCGGATGGTCTCTTCACCAAACGTTTCTCTGCCCAGGGTTTCCAGCATATGGTTCACAGCAAGCGCAAGGTCGGGCACACTGTCAATCAGCGTACCGTCCAGGTCGAAAAATATCGCTTCTTTCTGTGGACTTTTCATGCCATAGCCTTTGTGATATATATTATAGCGGAGGATTATAGCGATTTTTGGTGAAATGTCAATGAGTGTAGAAATAACGGATGAACGAAACGATCATTTTCCCGAGAGGGTAAATGATTCGTTCCTCTGTTTTGTTAGCAATTTATGCAGCTACTTCATACTTTCTAATATCTACTTCTACACCATTTTTAACTATATCTCTTGCCTTTTTTAATAACTCTTTTGTGGTAGCTTCATCGATGTACTTTTCTCCACAATTATCACAAATTTGAGCCGGAACTTCTTTAAATACAATTGTGGAATCATTTTTTTCCAAAGTAACTGTTGTCGTTCCTGCTGTTGTTTCTCCATGTTTACATATTACACATTTCATCTTTTGATCCTTTTTTTAAAATCATTGCTCCATTTTTCTTTATCTGGATAGTATGCAGTAATGATTATAGTTTCATTAGCTTCTAGATTTGTCGCAAAAACTACATGAAGAGGTCTATTGTTACAATATTTTAAAGTTAAATATGAAGGATATGGCTTATCATCGAGATATTTTTCAATGATTTTCCCATTTTCTATCGTATCCTCAACATCTTCTTCAAAAATATCTCTTTCAAACATTCTTTGGATGGCATGTTCTCGGTAAATATATTTCAAATCAACCTCAATTCTCAAGTTTATACAAGTATATTGTAGCTAAATTTTATTCTTCTGTTAAATCGACAACCAATAAGAGAGTCAGCCCATTGGATATCTAACCCCCTTTGCGATAGAATACACTTTTCAAATATTTGTCAAAGGTCCCCATGAAACCCATCTACCCGCTCAACGTCAAGAACGAATTTGTCTTTAATCCTTCGCCGCGCGATTTTACCGTAGAAGAGATCCCCCTGTATCCATTTACGCGTGAGGGAGAACACCTGGTCCTTAAAGTGCGCAAAAAGGAGATGACGACCTGGGAAATGCTCGATGCCATCTCAAACCATGTCGGCATACGGCGAAGAGAGATGGGGTATGCGGGCCTCAAAGACAAATATGCCATGACCATACAGTACATTTCGCTGCCGGCGAAGTTCGAAGAGAAACTCGATGCCTTCAGCCATGAGAAGATCAAGATACTCGACAAAGTACGCCATAACAACAAAATACGCGTAGGACACCTCAAAGGCAACCGTTTTGAAATACGCCTCAAAAAGGTATTGGGTGTGCAGAAAGACAAGATTGATTCTGTACTGAAGTGGGTCAAAGCCCATGGGGTACCCAACTATTTCGGCAACCAGCGCTTCGGCACGGAAGGGAACAACTGGGAAGACGGGAAAAAACTCATAGAGGGAAAACTGAAGATCCGTGACAGGAAGACCCGAGAGTTCCTGATGGGTTCGTACCAGTCCTATCTGTTCAACGGCTGGCTTTCCAGAAGGATGGAGCTGAACCTTCTGCTTCAGGAGTTCTCCGAAGCAGAAACGGAAAAGCTGATGAAACTGCCCGAAGGTACGCTGAAGGGAACGAAAGAGCAGGGCAGCTTTTTCAAGCTCTTGGAGGGGGACCTGATGATGCATTACCCCTACGGACGGCTTTTTGAGGCGGACGAACTCAGCAAAGAAGCGGAGCGTTTCGAGACAAAAGACACTGCACCTACAGGGCTGATACCCGGAACGCGGGTAAAAAGGGCACAGGGATCTGCCCGGGTGATCGAAGAGGTTTTTGACGAAGAGATCAAAATGAACGGGGCAAGACGCTACGCCTGGATACAGGTTACCGACATCACCAAGAACTATGTTGAGGAGAAGGCGCATTATGAACTCTCTTTCACTTTGCCAAAAGGCTCCTATGCGACCAATGTACTTGATGTGCTCAGGGGAAGAGCGGGCCTCTCATGACATTTTTGAAAGCATTGATTCCATTTTATCAATTTTTTTCACTATAATGATAAAATATAGTGAATGGAAGTACGCAAAATGAAATCCTTATCTACGATCGATAGCAATGAAGTGCTCAAGGCACAGTGGGAGACTTTGTATCATCTTCAGGATATAGGACATTTCGGAAGCTGGGAAGTAGAACTGCAAACCAGCAAGATCACCTGGTCAAGGCAGAGCTTTGAAATTTACAAACTTGATCCCGAAACGACAGAACCGACCATTGATACCTTCCTTGATATGGTCATAGCGGAAGATAAAGAAGCAGCCTATCGGGGAATCGAATCTTTGTACGACGGGAAAGTGAAAAGTGCGACACTGCGGGTGAGGAGGGGCGATGGGGAGATCATTACCGTACTTGTCAATGCAAAAATGCTCTTTCATGAGGGTGAAGCTGTAAAGATCGTCGGTACGACACTCGATATGACAGAACAGCTCAGGCTTCGGCAGGAGAACAGAGAACTGGCAGACATGATCGACAAATCTTCAAGCGAGATCCTTGTGGTGGATTTGAAAACATATCGTATCCTTTATGCCAATTATGCCGCACTCCAAAAACTCGGATACAGCCGTGACGAACTTTATGCGCTTACAATCCTGGATATCAACAAGGGCATATCGCTTGAAGAGTTCCGCGGATTCAAAAAGCGGATGCAGCAGGTCGGTTCCCTGCTGAACAGAACGGCCTATACAAAAAAAGACGGAACGAAATATCCGGTGCAGTCTTATGCCGACTACGGAACATATCACAATAAGAAAGTAGGCATTATTTTCAATATTGATATTACGCACTTTATAGAAATAGAGAAAAAACAGATCGCACAGGAACGGATACTGGACAAGATCCATGATGCGGTTATCTCTGTCGACCTTCAGGGAAAGATCATCCACTGGAACCGCGGTGCCTATGAAATATTTGGCTATACCTCTTATGAAACGAGAGGAAAGACCATGGATATCCTGTATGCATCGGACGATCTGCCCAAAGCAAAATGGATCAAAAAACAGGTATTGATCCTTGGCTCCTACCAGGAACAGATACAAAGCATTACCAAAGCCGGAAAGACAATATACACCGATATTTCTGCTTCCCTGCTCAAGGACGATCAGTACAGGATCATCGGTATAACCTATTATGTGCAGGATATCACGCAAAAGAAAGAGATAGAAAGAAGATTGGCCGAACAGACGGAGAGATTGAACTTTCAGGCACACCATGACCCTTTGACGCGGCTTCCCAACCGCACACTCTTCAATGACAGACTGCAGCAGTCCATCAGCTATGCCCATCGGCATCATACGCTGTTCGCTGTCTTTTTCATCGATCTGGACAACTTCAAACAGATCAACGATACCCTGGGACATCATTTTGGCGATGAAATACTGAAAAGGGTGGCACAGCGGCTCTTCAAGTGTGTCGGCGAAGGGGATACCCTGGCCCGTCTTGGCGGAGATGAGTTCACCATCATCGCGCAGGATCTCAAAACGATCGAATCGGCAGCCGGTATTGCCCAGAGGATCATTGATGCGGTCACCAAAAAGATCATCATCGATGACCATACCCTGCATGTGACCGTGAGCATAGGTATCAGTCTCTATCCCAAAGATTCAGAGCATGAAGACAACCTGCTCAAATATGCAGACAGCGCCATGTACCAGGCCAAAAGCAACGGAAGGAACAATTATCAGTTCTATTCTCCGGAAATGACAGACCTGGCACTTGAAAAAGCGGCGATGGAACTTGAATTGCGCAAAGCGATAAAGCAGCGGCAGCTTCAAGTGTACTATCAGCCCCAGATCGACGCGAGAGATGGAAGTATTGTCGGTGTAGAAGCCCTTGTGCGCTGGAGGCATCCCACCAAAGGGATGATCATGCCCAATATATTCATTGCTCTGGCAGAAGAGACAGGCCTCATCAAAGAGATCGACCATCATGTCATGCGCCAGGCAATGACCGATATGACTTCCTGGTACCGGATGGGGCTGAAGCCGGGGAAACTCTCGCTGAATCTTTCGCTGAACCAACTCCTGAAAAAGAATTTTTTCCTCTTGATCGAAAAGACAATGGCAGAAACGGGATTCAATGTTGACTGGCTCGCCTTTGAAATTACCGAAAGCCAGATGATGTCCGATCCGGACAAATCCATAGAGAAACTCAATCGGCTGCATGAACTGGGGATAGAGATCGCGATAGATGATTTTGGCACAGGGTATTCCTCGCTGGCCTATCTGAAGCGTTTGCCCGTGGACAAGCTGAAAATAGACAAATCTTTCATCGACGACCTTTCGGAGAGGGAAGAGGACAATGCTATCACAGATGCCGTCATAGCCTTGGCAAGAAGTTTGAAACTGGGGATTATTGCGGAAGGAGTGGAACATGCTGAACAGATCGAGTATCTACTCAGCAAAGGATGTCATACCATCCAGGGATTCCATTATTCGCAGGCGATCCCCAATGATGACCTGATACGTTTTATCAGCGCACCCTGATCCCTGCGGCGTTATGGGGTTCAGACCCAGGTATTGTAAGGATCAGAGATCAGATTGGAATTGCGGTACCGGGTGTCGAAAGAAACTTCCTGCGTGGCCCATTCGGGTTTCACAAAAGGTTCTTTTTCCGCAGAGAGTTCTATCTCTGCAACGATCAACCCTTCATTTGCCCCTTCAAAGATATCAAGTTCCCAGGTATGGCCCTCATGGGGGATCAGGTAACGCTTTTTCTCAATGATCGCAGGACCGCAGAGTTCATCGAGCATTTCCAGGGCATCTTCGAGAGGCACAGGATATTCAAATTCGGAACGTGAAAGTCCGGCAGCTCTTCCTTTGAGTGTCAAAAAGGCATTCTCATTGCTGATACGCAGGCGTACCGTGGCAGTTTGGCATCCCGGAAGATATCCCTGCCTGATAGCATGAGGTGCTTTGAGGGGAGGGAGTTTGGCGGGATCCACCAGAAATTTTCTTTCGATCTCTTTAGCCATGAAGCGTCATTTCCCATCTTTTTTTCTGACGATATCGGCACCGAGTGCAGAAAGTTTGCCTTCAAGGTCGTCGTATCCGCGGTCAAGATGGTAAATACGGCGGACATTGGTCACTCCGTCGGCGACAAGCCCTGCAAGCACCAGGGCCGAAGAAGCGCGAAGGTCCGTTGCCATGACATCGGCACCATGCAGCTGATCGACCCCTTTGACCGCTGCGACACTGCCTTTGAGCCAAATATCCGCTCCGAGGCGGTTCAGTTCACTGACATGCATAAAACGGTTCTCGAAAAGCCGCTCTTCAATAAGGCTTTCCCCTTCTGCCAAAGCAGCGACCGCCATGAACTGCGCCTGCATATCGGTAGGAAATCCCGGATACTCGATGGTGATGAGATTGACCGGTTTGATCACTTCTGCGGGATGTATGGTGATACTGTTTTCACTGATATCAAAGGAGCATCCCATACTTTCAAGCTTGTCGATGGAAGCACGGATATGTTCTGCATTGACCTTTTCAAGCGTGATCTCCGATTGAGTGATCGCGCCGGCACAGAGATACGTTCCCGCCTCGATACGGTCGGGGATAATCTCCACCGTTTTAAATGCAAGAGGTCTGCCGTCGGTCCCCTCGATAGTCAGTTCATTGCTGCCTATGCCTTCTATCTTCACACCGGCATCTGCGATCATTTCGCACAGCTGCACGATCTCAGGCTCTTTGGCTGCATTGATGATGGTGGTGGTGCCTTTGGCCATGGCCGCTGCCATCACGACATTTTCCGTACCGCCCACGGTGATCTTGTCGAAAATGATCTTTGCCCCGTGCAGCCCATGGGGTGCTTTGGCATGGACATACCCGCTCTCTATCGCGATCTCCGCCCCCATGGCTTCAAGTGCTTTGAGGTGCAGGTCAATAGGGCGCTGGCCGATAGCACATCCGCCGGGCAGAGAGACTTCGCATTCTCCAAAACGTGTCAAAAGCGGGCCGAGCACCAAAATGGAAGCCCTCATTTGAGAGACGATCTCATAGACCGCTTTATGGGAACTGATAGGGCCGTTGTCGATATGTGCCACCGTACCCTCATGATCCACTTTTCCGCCAAGCATCGTCAGCAGTTTCAAAAGGGTGCGGATATCCACAACATCGGGCAGGTTGGTCAACGTGACAGGTTTGTCACTCAATATAGTTGCCGCGATCACCGGCAAAGCAGCATTCTTCGCACCGCTTATCGTTACACTTCCGCTTAGTTTCTTTCCGCCTCTTATTTCCAAATACTGCACCGTTTCCGCCTCTTCAATTAAATGTATAGGATTTTATCAAAAGATTGGTTAAGGGTAGCAGAAGAGATATCATATTAAATAATTTTAAACTTTTCACCCTTTTTCACATTAAAAAATAGAAAAAATTGATATTATTCACTATGATTTAAAGTCAATACAAGTTAATATTAGTTAATCTTTTGAACTATATTATCTAATATATTGGAAGTAACCATTATATCGGATACGCCAAACTTGTTGTGAAGCAAGGACGGAAAGCCATGGGTCTCACTTCTTTGAGATCGCCAGGTTGCAGGATTTTCACCCGGAGTATGTATGGGTATCCAAGATGATTCCTATTGGATATTTCGGGTTCAACTGGAAGGAAAAATCTTATGTCAAGCAGTTTAGACAAACTCAAAGCGCTTACCAGCCGTCTTGAAGAGCAATTGTCCCAGAAAGAACAACGTTCGGATTCTAAGGGAGAAGCAAAGAGTGAAACGCAGACAGTATCAGCACCTTTGCCTGTAAAAGAGCCTGCAGGACATACAGGAACAGAAAAGAAAAAAACAGGCCATGACAGTGTCAGAGAAGAAAATATTGCAAGAGTGAAAACACTGTATGAAAAACTGAAGATCTTTGAAAAGTCCCCAAATTTTGATGACATCTTTATCTACAAGGCTATGAACCTTTCGGGCATAGGTTTGAAAGAGGAAGATTTCGGCGTTGTGCGCGAGGGGAAATATATTCAGATCATCGCCATTACTTACGAGCCGGACAAGAACGGAAAGAAGAAAGCCAAGAATGTCTCCCTGGGGTATTTCGGGAAAGCGGAAGCACTCGATCCTGTACTCAAGAACGAGATCATTGAATTTGTTTTGAGGTGGCGTTACGAAAAGGCTTTTCAAAACCTTGAACACTACAAAGATCTGATCGCAAGGGTGGAAACCCCCAAAGAGACACTGTTTTAAAGCAACGTTCTCTTTTTCCTCTCTTTCCTAACCTCTTTTTTGCTACAATCTGGTTCAAAAAACCCATCAATACAGGACCAACATGCATCTCGAACTTACCCCCGAAGCACTCTTGACACAACTTGGCTATACACACACACCGCAGACACTCAAACAGATCAAAGAGATCATCGCCCATACGGACGGATTTGAAAAATTCCTTCCGCATATTCCTTCATTCAACGATGCGCTGGCTGTGGAAAAAGG
>JALSTF010000062.1 GCA_026983895.1 Sulfurovum sp. | reverse complement strand
TTCCTGGCGAAGAGATCGGGGTTGAGAACATCAAAGCTGAGGGTGTCGTTGTGCTGGAGTTCCTCTTTAAGTACAGGAATGATCTGCTGCAGGGTTTCTGTAGTGAATTGCATAGCGGCATTATAGCACAATGTCATCTTTTGTGTTGGCCGTGAAGCAAAGGTTTCAGCCTCCGGACAGCTCGAGATCTGTTTTCCTTATGAGGCTGTTTCTTTTGGGGAGGTGCCATTTTGTATCGCTTCCTGCTGACCCAGTTCAGTCGTTGCAAACAATGAACCCGAAGGCTTGAACATAAGGAACAGGCCAAAGAAGAGCATGATGAACAGACCACTGTGAAGATAGATGTCCAGAGTGACATCTTCTGAAGATGCGCCTGCCATACCGTCGATGGGTGAGACATAGCTTCTACCGACATGGCCGAATTGAGGAAAATAATGGGTCAGTATGACCGATAACTGTGAAGTCGAAGCTTCTAGGAACCACAGCATTACTGCTGAAACAGTAAGCATCAATCCGAAATATCTGCTGTAATTCAAAGTGCTTCCTTTATCTTTTTTTGAAAGGATATCGTGTTGGATATCAAATGTAAATATCATATCGTATCACACAACGGTTGCATTTTGATAACAGTATATGTGTGACATTGGGTAGTACTACCCCACTTACTGGAAAACACCAGCCTCAAAGAAAAAGGGATATCTTGTCCTTATCAACGGGTCTGCAAGTAAGACGTTAGAAGTGTAGATGATTATTTGACGGTAGATTTAAAGTGCCGTCAAACACGTTGAAATTACGGACGGATCTCTTGTCTGCATCCGCTCTCGGTAATGTAACGGGCATAGACCCAGCCCTCGACACCATCAAAGGCGATCTTGCACCATCTCGGACGCTTTCTTGTGATCTCCGCTTTCTCTTTTTCGGACAGATTCATAGACTCGTCCAGTGTCAGTCCGCCTTTGCATCCAAGGTTTTTCAGGCAGTCGCCTCTGAAGTTGATCTCACCGATCACCTTCGATTTTGTATGGGGCTCTTTGTGGATGTTGAGTGTGTCATTGGCCGCCACACCTGTCACTTTGAAAAAGTCCGGGCCGTCCGCTTTCGCCATTGCCACAGTACCGGAGAATAGCGAGAGGATCAGTGCCTGTTTAAGTATGTTAGTCATTTTTGCATCCTTGTGTTTTGATCTCACGCTTGAGGAAGTCGATGTTCATCACGGCTCTTTTCAACGCTTCATCCTCTTTTTTCAAATGTTTTTGACGCAGGTCTAAACACTTGTTCGCGTACTTCAGAGATTGTTGGTAATCATTCAGATTCATGAAAACGGAAGCGATCATTTCATAGGTATCGGCGATCTTCAAAGGATCGGTTTTGGGGTTCTTCCCATAGATCTCCAACGCCTTCTGCAGATAGAGAACGGCGGTGGGGTGCTCTTTGTGCATGTAGTATTTGTTGCCCAGGTCGGCATAGGCATCCGCCAGTGCCGGGTCATCGCTTTTGAGCAGTTTCATCTGCACCTTCAGGGCACGCAGTCCCCACTCGATGGCAGCGTCAAAGTCGCCCAGCTCAAAATTGCCGTTGGAGAGGGTGTTGTAGTCTTCGACCATACCCATGTCAAAGCATCCCCTGCCCTTATAGTTCTTGTCAAGGTTCCGGCTCGCTTTTTCCATCGCCGCTTTGATCTTGGCTGCTTTGGCTTCATACACTTTTTTAGCTTGTTCCTGTGTGGGTGTCAGTGTTTCGGCCTGCACCATGTTTGTTGAAAACAGCAGTGTCAAAGCGGCAGATGAAATGATTTTTCTCATGGGATTCCTTCGTATAGATAAAGCCTATGGATCAAGAATAACGAAAATTTGGATAAAAATATATGAATAAGAGAGAAAAAAAGAGATAATTATCAGATAAAAATCGTATAAATTTCAATCTGATAATTTACACGAAAATGAGCATCAAAATAAGCAAAAAATGGTTATTATCACACAAATACACATAAGGAGCAAACATGAAATCCACATTTAGGATCGCCGCACTGGTACTGCTGCCTCTTTTGGCTCTGGCAAATATACCCAAAGAGACACTCACAAAAGTTGAAACGATCTGCAAAAAGGCCATCGCAGAAAAAGGCTATGAGGGGTACACCTACAAGTATGTAGAAACCCTTCGGGCACACAGCGGAAACTACGACATGTCAGGTCAGCTGCACAAAGGCAAAAAACGCTTCGAGTTCAACTGCCTGCTCAACAAAAATGCAAAGACCCCCAAGATAGAAGACCTGGTGATCAATCCGCTCGATTAAGATCGTCCCTATTTCCTGTTTTCCCTGCTCTTAGGGAAAGACAAATCCCTCGTCCATCAGAAGCGTATCGTCCGGCGTTTGGGTGCTTTTGGGTGCCGTGGAGGCGTTGGAGGGGTAGTGTCTGCCGTCGAACTTCAGTAGTGCCAGATCCTTGTTCTTGACATGTACTTTGATATCATGATAACCGCTTGTGACGCTTTTGGCAATATAGACCGGAGGGAAGGCAACGGAGGTTGCGCCAAGGAGCCTGTAGCCCTCTTTGGCACACCCGAACATCAAGACCGTACATCCTCCCGTACCGCAGTAACCGCTGCCGGCAGTGAGATAGACCATGGGGGAGAGGCAGCTGTTCTCTGAGGAGAGTGCAGCCATTTTGTAGACAAAGGCATCCTCTTTGATGCTCTTGTCAAATGCTTTCACTGCCTGGAAAACACTTGCCTTTTCATCTGTTGTATCGTTTGCCGTACTCAGCGTCCCCAGACCAAAGAGAAGCATACATGCGAGAAGCGCGGCTTTGTACACTACAGACCTTTTGGAGAGGGACCGTATGCGTTAGGTCCGATCTGCGAATCAAGCACATAGAAGTAGAGCAGTACAAAGAAACCGACAATGGGGATGAGCCCTATCAGCAGCCACCAGCCGCTCTTGCCGATGTCGTGCAGGCGGCGTACGCCAATGGCAATGGTAGGAATGAGCAGCGCCAGTGCCAGAATAAACTGCAACAACCCACCCTGTCCTGCTTCGCTTACCGGCATACCCAGCATAGGGTTGATCAGGAAAACATCGATCATCCCTGCGACAAAAGAGAGGATGAAGTAAAAGAGCGTGTAGTACCAGAATTCACTTCGCGATGCTCTGCCCTCGAACATGGCATACTTGTTTTTGAGTGTATCCAAAAAATAGCGGTTGAATAGTTCCATAGCAATTTTCCTTTGTTAATATTTGTATTTACCACTGTCGCGGATCGCCTGATCTCTCTGTGAGTTCTCAATACTTTTCAACATCTGTTTTTCTTCGGATCGGCATTCTTTGTATCCATCATCCCAACCTTCTTTATACTTATGGTTGTGATCATATTTGTTAACGTTTTTCTTGAACTGATCGAACATCGAGCCGCCCGCTTTTTTCCCGCTGTCACATCCGTCGCCGTATCCTTGTGAATAGTCAGGGCCGTATCCCTGTGCTCTCATATTCTCTGCCGTGCTTGCGCATCCGGAAAAAGCCAGTGCCATTGCTGCTGTAGCTGTAAGTGTCAGTAGTGCTCTGTGTGTCATGATGATCTCCTTATGGTTATTTGAGGTTGTTGATGTTCTTGATATCCTGTGCGCTCAGCTGACCGGCAGCGTCGTGCATGGTATCTTGAGCCATCCGGTCCGTTTTATTGTCGTAACTGTTGTAGCTGTTATAATTGCTTTCGGCACAACCTGTACATAGCAGCGCTGAAAAAGCTGCAACAGTGATCAGACTCATCGTTTTTTTCATCTTGTATTATCCTCCTAAATTTTGATACAGCAAAGAATAATTCAAATATGATTACAACTCTATGAAAAATGGAGAAAAAAACGTATATTTATCAGATAAAAAAGGATCACGCTCAGGAAATGATAATCTAGGATCAACTTGTCATTTCACGTTGATTAAAAATGTCTCAAATGACCTGTTCAGAAGCCTTCTACTCCTGCTATAATCTAAATACATGATAAGATTTTACAAAGATCGAGGAGTAATGAGTGAATACGATAAGCCAACTACTTACCGAATATCGGAAAGATCAGGGACTGACACAACAAAACCTTGTAGTCGCACTTTCACATTTTTCAAATGATTTCAAAGCCCT
>JALSTF010000061.1 GCA_026983895.1 Sulfurovum sp. | reverse complement strand
GTATATGTTGAAAGTATGGGGCATAAAAGACCCTCAATTCAAAAACAAACTCAATAATGCTATGGAGCTGTTCAACACATCGCTTGAAACACTTGAAAAATCAAAAATGAACACCGAAGAGATCAACGCATTGTTGTCTAAGACCAAACGTTCATTCATGTTCTTTGAAATGATGAACCGATCCAAAAGCAAGTTCATACCGACACTGATCTACAAAAAATCAGACGACATGCTTAAAAACATGAACAGTGCGACTCAGCTGTATACACACATTTCATCAAAATAAAAGGATGGCAAAAAAAATGAAAAAAGAATGGTTTAAAAAAACAGGTCTCATAACAATCACACTTCTCATGATGCACGGAACTATGTATGCAGAAGAAAACAGTCCGACGCCGAAATCCACTTCCAAAAAAGCCATGATAGCCGATGTCGTCAAACTGATCGACATAGCAGGAAAACAGCGTATGCTTTCCCAGCGTATTGCAAAAGACTACCTTTATGCAGGGAAAAAAGTGGCCACGGCAAAAGCATCGAAACAGATGAAGGCATCACTGCATGAGCTCATCGCTGCACACAAAATACTCAATGATTCCATTAATGACCCGGAGATAAAGAACCTGCTTTCTTTCGTTGAGCTCAGTATTGATGATTTCAAAACAACGGCAAACCAGCCCTTCAACCTTGACAATGCCCAGCTGATCATTGACTTGAGTGAATCTATGCTTGAAGGAAGCCAATATGTGGTGAACTCGCTCAAAGAAAGAGTGAAAGTAAAAGAGTCTGCTATTGTTGGAAAAGCAGGAAAACAGAGAATGCTGGCACAGCGTATCGCCAAATACTATATTGCCTATCAGGCAGGGATCAAAGACAAAAACACCGTTGACCAAATGAAAGCTGCCGTAGCAGAATTTGCCAAGGCACACAAAGAATTGATGTCAAATCCTTCCAACACCCCGGAGATCAACCGACAGCTCCACAAGATTGACAGGCTCTGGAAGATCGTCTATAAATTCTATCTCAATATTGAAAAGGGCGGCTTACCGCTGATCGTATTCAATACCACCGACGATATTACAAAAAAGATGAATAAAATTACTGAAATGTATGTGGCGCTCTATAAATAATCACTGGACACCCTAAAGGATTATCCATGAAAAAGACTTTTTTTATCTTTTTACTCATACCCTCTATGTTCCTGGCTCTCTATGGTACCGATACAGTTCCCCCTTCTGTCCCGGCAGCCAAACAAAGCAAGACACTCATTACACGTGGTGATATCAAAATTCTGGAAGCCACGGAGAATATACGTTTTCTCAGCCAGGAAATTGTCAAGGAATACCTTTTTTTATTTGAACTTTCCCAAAAAGATGAAGAGAAGCAAAAACTCAACAGCCTGCTGGTTGATTTGAACAATAATCTACAGATCATAGAAAAGACGACCAAAGACCAGGACAGCAAAGATATCCTTGATTTTCTTGCCTACAGCAAGGATCAAATGTCACAAATCTTTATGGAAAAACTTTCCAAAGAAAATGCGGCACTCCTTCTTGACTACAGTGAGACCCTTCTTGAAGGTGCTGATTCTATCGCAGAGGCCCATATGTATGCTTTCAGCAAAGAAGAGAAAATGCTCATGCTTACCAAGAAAATGGAGTATCTTCTGGAACGGATCATGAAATACTATATTGCACTGCACATTGGCTTTGACACACCTACCAATAAAACACAAATGCAAAATGCGATCTCGAAATTCCATGAAAATCTACATGAAATTCTTATGTATGATTATCCTCAATCGATCATTGCCACACGAAGCGAGCTCAATCAAAAATGGAATACCGATCATATATATCTGTCAAGATCCAAGCATCTTTTCATACCCGAACTCATGAATATGTCAACAGGCTATCTTGAACAGCTCATTACACAGATCACACTGTATCACACTAAAAATCTGTAGGGAGAGACAATGCATATTTTAAACAACAAAAAGATCTTTTTTCTGCTCCTTTCCATTATCGTCCTGATATTTGGATTTACCTCTTACTATACTTATTTTAACTATAGGCATTACCTCTCCATACAAAAGAACAAGCAGGGACTCATCCTTGCGCAAACAACCGACGATACGCTTCATGCCCTTAACAAAGAAATGATGGACAGTGCTGTGTATATGGGCACACTGGGGAGAACAAATGGTGACCCACTCAAGCATTCCAGAGAAAAAACAGACCTTTTTTTACATACACTCACGCATCAAAATAGTATACAGACAAAAACACTGGCATCACTGAAAAATATCCGCAATCAGGTAAACACGATCAATTCGCAACCTCTCTCTGTTTTTAAAAATTATTATGCATTGGGGAAAACCCTTCTAAAGTCGATAGACGCTGCTTCAGATATGCAAAATATGCCTGCCAATAAAGAGATACTCTCTCTTCTAAAAGAATATACACTGCTCAATCAGCAAAGTACACTTGAAGATGCTTCCATTCTATATCTGCTGTATGCCAAACAGCCAATGAAAAATGATGTTTTGGAAGTATGGGATAACATACTGAGAGAAAAGCATCTCCCCTCCCTTCAGAGGATAGATGATCTTGAGCTTAAACAAAAACTTACTTCGCTTATTTCTCCCCAAAAATATACACAGATTGGGAAAAATGAACGAATCGATATTTTCTTCAATGCCCTGACAGGCAACTACCAAACCAGTGTCAAATCCTGGCTTGCCCAAAGCAGACAAAAAAATGAACTGGTATCTGCTGCACAAAAAATACTTATAACCCGTCTTTCCGATACTATTGAGAAGCAGTTGACGGAAGCCAAGAACAAGATCACCAATGATCTTTTGTGGATCACCTTTTTGGGTGTCATGCTTCTTATCATTCTCCTTACCCGTTCTTCTTTGAAGAAAAATGAACAGTTGGTCGAAACTACACTTCACAATATGGAAGTGGAAAAAGAAGCCAGGAAAGCAAAAGACCAATTCCTCGCCAATATGTCTCATGAAATCCGTACTCCGCTGAACGGCATCATTGGATTTACCCAACTGCTAAAAAGCTCTACCCTTGACGAAGAACAAAAAGAATTTGTCTCTATTATAGAAACCAGCTCCGAAAATCTTTTGGGTATCATCAATGACATTCTCGATATTTCCAAGATAAATGCCGAAAAAATGGATCTTGAAGAGATCAACTTTAATGTATTTGAAAAAGTTGAGTCCGTTACAGAAATACTCTCTGCGAAAGCTGAACAAAAAAATATTGTATTGAGTATGTATATAGATCCGGCTATTGCGCCTTATCGTATCGGTGATCCTACCAGACTTTCCCAGGTTTTAATGAACCTGATAGGAAATTCCATCAAGTTCACTTCTGAGGGTGGAGAGATCAGTTTATCGATTGAAAAGATCGATGACGACAGGTTGCATTTCAGTGTAAAAGATACGGGCATAGGTATTTCTCAGGAAAATCAATCCAAAATATTTGAAGCTTTCTCCCAGGCAGACACCAGTACGGTAAGAAAATTCGGAGGTACCGGACTGGGCCTCACGATCTCTTCTATGATCGTCAAATTGATGGGAGGAAAATTAGAACTGAAAAGTGAAGAAGGGAAAGGAAGCAATTTCTTTTTTACTGTACCATTGGAAGTGAACTATAAACATGAACTTGCACCTCTTCCTTCTTTTAGCGGCAGTACCGTAATACTGGCCGTTCCGGATACGGAAAAATCTCTCGATCTTTACAGCTTCGTTGCAAGATATTTTAAAGCGCTCAAATGTCAACTTGAATATATATCCTATGATGAACTTGTATATTCGCATGAACGTTATAAACAAGCTGATATTTTTATCGTGAACCATTTTGAGCTGCTGGCACATCATTCCAAAGACTTGTATAATGTATGCACCACTTTTCAGGATAAACTTATTTTACTCAGTACCATGACATTGAAAAATGCTGCAGATCCTTATTTGTCTTTATGTAAAAACGTGATTACTGCACCCATTAGTTTTCACAAATTGACTTCGGCACTGCAAAAAACGTTATCAGAAAAATATAGTAAACCAAAATCTGATGATCTATTAAAATGCAACGTCGTTTTCAAAAACATACATATTCTCA
>JALSTF010000060.1 GCA_026983895.1 Sulfurovum sp. | reverse complement strand
ATGAGACTTTTTTCACAGGTTCCCTATAAACAGCTTTTGAAATTTAATGTCATACCCATAGAAGAAACAGATCTGAATGTATTGGTGGTCTTTGATGACCCGCTTGATATGGCAGCGCATGATGCGGTACAGCGATTATTTCCTAAAAAACCGATTAAGATAGCTATTGCCAAGCCCAGCCAGATACGAAAGCATTTGCAGCGTCTGGAGATCAATGAAAGTATCAAGACACTGGTCGCGGAGATCCGGCAGGACTTGAGCCAGGAAGGCAGTCTTGAAGAGGAGGGTGATGAAAGCCCTGCAGTCTTGAAATTGATCGATATCATTCTTAAATCAGCAATTTTTATCGGTGCAAGTGATATCCACGTAGAAGCAACCGAAAAAAGCTGTATTGTCAGAGAACGAGTTGATGGTATGCTGCGTCAGAGTTTTATCTTTGACAAAGATATTTTCAGTCCTCTGTCTTCAAGGCTGAAACTGCTTTCAAACCTTGATATTGCTGAGAGAAGAAAGCCTCAGGATGGCAGGTTCTCTGCAACGATCACAAAAAAAGAATTTGACTTCAGGGTCTCTACACTTCCAACGATTTACGGAGAATCGATCGTTATGAGGATTCTGGACAAGACCAAAGCGATGATCAGGCTTGAGGATGCAGGGATGAGCAAATTCTGTTATGACCGATTCTCTCAGGCGATCAAAGTGCCATATGGTATTGTACTGGTGACCGGACCGACAGGTTCTGGTAAAACCACAACACTCTATGGTGCACTCAATGCGATAAAAGATGTCAAAGACAAGATCATCACCGTTGAGGATCCGGTGGAATATCAGATGAGCGGTCTGCAGCAGGTTCAGGTACGGCCCAATGTAGGTTTAACTTTTGCGACAGCACTTAAATCTATTTTGCGACAGGATCCGGATAAGATCATGATCGGGGAGATCCGTGACCAGGAAACACTTCGTATTGCTATTCAGGCAGCGCTGACCGGACACCTGGTACTTTCTACACTGCACACCAATGATGCCATTTCTGCTGTTACAAGAATACTTGATATGGGCATCGAAGAGTATCTGGTCTCCGGTGCTTTGGTGGCGATCCAGGCGCAAAGGCTGGTAAGAAAGATATGTACCCACTGTAAAAGAGAAACCGTACTGCCTGAAAGTTTGTTAAAAGATGTAAAACAGTACCTGCCGGAAAACCCTGTTTTTTATGTGGGCGAAGGGTGTAAAGAATGCGGTTTCAGCGGCTATAAGGGACGGGAAATGATTTCGGAAGTATTGACCATCAGCGAAACTTTTTCCCGAATGATCGCCCGGAATGCTTCAAAAGAGGAAATGACCAAACAGGCTATGGAAGAAGGCTTTATCAGTATGTTTGAAGATGGTGTTCGTAAAGCGCTTGAGGGCAAAACAACAATTGAAGAAATTTACAGGGTGGCAAGATTATGATAAAATATTTTAATGTAACTGTTATGGAAAGAGGAAAGAAAAGACTTGAATTGGTCAAAGCAGAAAGTAAAATGCAGGCTGTTAAAATAGCAAAAAATAAATTTTCCGGAGCAATGATCACGAAAGCAGCAGAAACAACAGCACCTGTTGAGGAGAGTTTATCCAATATTTTGGGAGGGATTAAAAAGGCTTTCAAAAAAAAGATCCCAATCAATGATAAAATTTCAACAATACGACAAATCGCTGTTATGACAGATGCGGGTATTCCTATCACCGATACACTGGAAGATGTAGCAGATAACACGGACAATCAAAAACTCAAAGATATTTACAGTAAAATGAACAGTGATATCAATGCAGGTAACAGTATGTCCGATGCTATGGAGCCCTATGTAGATGAGTTTGGCCATGTCGCTCTGGCTATGACAAAACTGGGGGAGAGGACAGGTAATATCTCTGAATCCTACCATAAACTTGCCGATATACTTGAGAGTATCAGGGATAACACATCGAAATTTAAAAAAGCCATACGTACCCCTATGATCACCATGGCTGCAATGGGAATTGCATTTACGATTCTTATTATGGTTGTCGTTCCGAAATTTAAAGATATTTTTGACAAATTTAAAACAGATCTGCCGCTTCCTACACAGATTTTGCTAAAACTTGAATGGGCTTTCAGTAATTATGGTCTATTGATATTGGCGGTCCTGATAGGCGGTATCTATACATTAAAATATTTTTATCAGAACAATATGGATTTCAAATATAAGATGGATAAATTAATGATACATCCAAAATTTTATTTGATCAATAAAGCGATATTCCTCTCAACGATGCATAAATACAATCTTGTATTTGGAGAATTGGTGAGATCGGGTATTCCTGTCTCTGAGGCACTGGATACAGCTGTAGGCATGGTAGATAATCTTGCGATCAAAGAGCAGCTGCTTACTGTCAATGCCAATATTGGTCGCGGTATGAATCTTGCTGAAGCCTTTGCTTTGACGGGGCTGTATCAGAATATGCTGCTGCAAATGATAAAAGCCGGTGAAGCAGGAGGTCAACTTGATGCGATGCTTCAGAAAGTAACGGATTATTATGATATGGAGTTCCAGGATCTCATCGATAATCTTTCTGCCTATATCGAACCGGTACTTCTCTTTTTTATCGCCGGACTTGTATTGCTGATGGCTTTGGGAATATTCCTGCCTATGTGGGATCTTGGAAAAGCGGTCAAAGAATAAATATTTGCAGAAGGGAAAAGAGTTTTCTCGTTTTCCTTTCTTTAAAGCCTGTGAAACTTGACGGCTTTCTCCAGATCTTCCTGGGTATCGATACCGAAACTTTGTGTTTCAACTTCTACCATGGCTACTTCATACCCATGATAGAGTGCGCGAAGCTGTTCGAGTTTTTCTATATCTTCAAGGGGAGCCGGGCTCAGGGTGCAAAACTGCCGCAGTGAGCGTACAGTGAACCCGTAGATCCCCAAATGGCCTTTGTATCTGTCAAAATGATGGTCTCGTGGGTAGGGAATTTTTGCACGTGAAAAGTAAAGTGCAATACCATCTGTATCCGTAATAACTTTAACGATATTCGGGTCGTCCGCTTCCGGATTCGTAATACGTTTGTAGCAGGAATTCATCAAAATACGTTCATTGAATGCATTCTTTTTGCTCAAGTTATAGATCGACTGTACAACATCGTGTTCGATGAACGGTTCATCTCCCTGTACATTGATAATGATCTCTTCATCAGGCAGACCCAGTTGCTGTGCCGCTTCATAGATGCGGTCCGTACCGCTTTTATGTCTGTCTGAGGTCATGACCGCTTCAATACCGTGTTCCCTGGCAATAGCAACTACTTCCTGAGCATCAGTAGCGATAACGACGCTGTCTATATCCTGTACGGCCATGGCGGTTCTGACGACCATCGGTATGCCGCCGATGTCGGCAAGTACTTTGTTTGGGAAACGGCTGGAGCCGATACGGGCGGGGATAATAATCATATGAAGACCTTTTTGTAAGAATATACGCTATGATTTTACACTCTCTATGCTAAAATACTCCCCGATAAAGGATAGAGATGAGTAAAGCACTGTTACTTCTGAATATGGGTGGTCCCAATACCATTGAAGAGGTGGAACTCTTTTTACGTAATATGTTCGCCGATGAACACATTTTGACAATGAATCCATATCTTCGCAAATTCATCGCGAATATCATCATTTCCAAGCGCCTGGAGGATGTCAAAGAGAACTACCGTCTGC
This sequence comes from Sulfurovum sp., assembly GCA_026983895.1. Classification (GTDB taxonomy): domain Bacteria; phylum Campylobacterota; class Campylobacteria; order Campylobacterales; family Sulfurovaceae; genus Sulfurovum. Next base: position 435 of record JALSTF010000060.1, on the reverse strand, counting down.
TTGGCGGAAGCTCACCCCTGCCGGAGCTGACCCGGAAGCTCATTGAAAAAATGGAAACCCGTCTTGACATACCTGTCTATCCGTCCATGCGTTATGTGCCTCCGTTCGCGGATGAGGCGCTCTACCGCTGTCAGAGAGAAGGGATAGAAGAGCTCATTCTGTTCCCGATGTACCCTCAGTATTCCACTACGACCACACTTTCATCGGTAGAAGATATTGAAAAACGCTGCGAAGAGATGGCATATGCACCCGGGATCACGGTGATAGATCCCTATTATGATGATACGGCCTATGTCGAAGCCTGCTGTGAGAAGATACTTGAAGCCGCAGCGGGAAAAGAGACCAGGGAATATGATCTTCTGCTCTCGGCACACGGTTTGCCGATGAGCATTATCAAAGCAGGAGATCCCTATCAGAACCAGGTCGAAGGGAATG
>JALSTF010000059.1 GCA_026983895.1 Sulfurovum sp. | reverse complement strand
GTATGTTATCTCTGGAGAACATCATATGAAAATATGATAAACCGATTCAGACATTAAAACTTTAACTCAACATATGTGTGCCGATGGAACGAATTTGTGTTTTTATTTTTCTATTTTTGTCTGCATTGTACTACAGAAGAGAAGCGATCTTCTTTTTTAATAGAATTTATATTATGTTAATCAAAGTATATTATAGATTCCCTGTGTCTCTCAAGCGCCTAACTCTATTTCTCATTGCTTATATTTTTAAACGTAGAAAGAAAGGTGCACTGTTGTCCCTTTGCCCAATACAGAGTTAATGCTCATTTCTCCTTCTAAAAGTGCTACACTGTTTTTGACAAGAGAAAGTCCCAAGCCAAATCCTTTAATGGTTTTATTCCTCGATCTGTCAATCCTATAAAACCGTTCCGTTATTTTTGACAGCTCCTCTGCTGCGATCCCTATACCTTCATCTTCGATTATGAAATGAATCATACCTCTTTTATAAAGGGATATATTTATTTTTTTACCATTTTGTGTATATTTCACTGCATTATCTATGAGATTGGAAAAAATTGTGTACAAAAGTAAGGGATTTGATTTTAGGACCATAGGTTCCAGTTTTTTAATATGAAGTATCAAGTGCTTGTTTTTTATCGCTGCATCATACTTTTCAATGGCATTTAATACTATTGCATCCAGATGACATATTTCAAAAGTTTCTATGATAGTTTCTTTGGAATATTTGGTAAGAAGAAGCAGGTTTTCTACTATATGTTCTATTTGATCCGCTTCATAAGAGATCGTATTCAAACTTTGTATATATTCGTACTGCTCTCTTGGTTTGCGCAATACAACTTCAACCTCTCCTTTGATAACGGTCAAAGGGGTTTTGAGTTCATGTGAAACATCAGAATTAAATCTATCCAGTTGCCCTATTCCCTCTTTTAGCCTATGGATCATATCATTAAAAGAAATCACAAGCTCTTTGATTTCATCTTCATCTTTTGGCACGGGAAGAGGCTTTGATAATTTTGTTACAGAATTGTCTTGTAGAGCCTTTATCAGATTTTGAACAGGAATCAAAATTTTATTGATCATAGTATTTGCCAAAAAGACCAAAATGATCAACAGTAAGGGAATTAAAAAAAGTAAAGGATCTTGAAAATCTTCAATTTTATTGTCTATATTTTTCTTAAAAACAAGTATTTGCCTGTTTTTATATTTCGCGATATATAAAGCATCTATGTAATCGTCATCATTAGGGTGATTTACTATGAAAAATTTTTTATTTTTCTTTAAATAGCCATCAATGTTTTCTAAAGTGAATGCTTTATTTTTAGTTAAAATTTTATGATTTTTTACTATAGCTACACCAACATTCCTAAATGTTTTTTTATAGGGGATTTGTTGGCTGATATTTTCCAGATCGTTTTTAATATTTGCATTGATACTTTCATTGAGGAAATAATTGAAAGTCAAACTAAAAAGTACCAAAATAACAAAAGTGACCGTTCCAAACCAAAATAAAACTCTGCTTTTTAAACTCTTATATTTCAATTTTGTATCCCAATCCCCGATAGCTTTTTATAAGATCTTTTTCCAGTTTTTTTCGCAGATGGTATATCGTAACCTGGACAACATTGGAATGTATAAATTCTGTGTTATTCCATAGCTGTTCTTCTATCATTGCATTGGAGACAAGCGAATTTTTATGTTGGATCAAAAAAGACAACAGTTCATATTCTTTGGCAGTAAGCTCTATAATTTCACTGTTTTTATGTACTGTTTTTGTATCAAGATTTATTTCAATATCCCCGATACTGATCTCATTGATACCAAGAGATATATTTCTACGATAAAGAGCTTCCACTCTGGCAATGAGTTCATCAAAAGAGAATGGTTTTGCCAGATAATCATCTGCGCCAAGATTTAAAGCAGAAATTTTATTTTCAACTTCACCTTTTGCACTGAGCATAATGACTGGTGTGGTTATGTTTTTATCCCTTAGAGATTTGAGAATTTTGATACCGCTTTGTGAAGGAAGCATCCAATCCAAAATGATAACATCGTAATGATGTATCAATGCCAGATATTCCCCATCAGCTCCATCTTTGGCGCTCTCAACAATATACCCATCTTCACTAAATCCTCTTGTGAGAAAAAAGAGAATATTGGGATCATCTTCTATAATAAGCAGTTTCATATGCTAATTTTATCCTAAATTTAATTTTTATATCTTCATTTATTTTCATTTCATTTTCATTTCATTTTCAAATTGCATTATACATCCAAAATGGCAGCAACGTCATTTTATGATGAAATCATCATTATTATAAAAAAGAAGGCATATATGAAAAAACTTATTTTGATCCCTGCTCTTACTTTGAATCTCATTGCAGGTGTTCATTTGGAAACGAAGCCTGAAGTAAGTACAAAACTTGATACGGTAGGTACGACTGAGAGAACTTACTGGCAAATAGCTATGTTCAAACCTGAAACACCATTGAACGATGAAGAGTTGAGAAACAGGGTCATCTATACCAATGTCGTCGGTGCAGGTCTTGTCATGCTGTGGGGAACTGCTTTCTGGGATTATTTTACCACTAAGCCTATTCTCGGTGACGAAAATTGGTTCAGCAAAGATACCAAATACGGCGGTGCAGACAAGCTGGGCCATATGTACTCTACTTATCTTTGGTCACTTGGATTTTCTTCTCTTTATGACTATTGGGGGATAAAAGAAGAAGATTCGATGCTTTACGGTCCCCTTACTGCCTGGACTTTTCAAGGTCTTATGGAATTTGGAGATTCTTTCAGTACTTCTCAAGGCTTCTCATATCAAGATATGGTCATGAATACCGTAGGTGCCACTTTTTATTATGTACGAGAAAAATATCCTGAAGTCAAACGAAAATTGGATCTGCGTCTGGAGTATATACCCGACTTTAACTCGAACGTTGACATCTTTACCCAGTACAATTCCATGAAATACCTCTTTGCTTTGAAGTTTTCCGGCTTTGACAGCATGGAAGACACCCTTATGAAATATTTTGAATTGCAGCTTGGATATTACACCAGAGGCTATCAGGATCATGACAATTACAATTCCCAAGAACGTGTTACCTATGTAGGTATCGGTATCAACACTTCTGAAGTCTTGAAAGCGATGGGATGGACCAAAACAAGTAAGATATTCAACTACTATCAACTTCCGTACACATATGTACCGTTCGGGTATGACTATGACTCGAAAAGTTATGTGCAGCCTTACTCCAGACCGTATTATGGAAATAAAAAATAATTACATTGAGTAAAGACAACAATACAAAAAGAAGGTTGAAATGATAAAAAAGTATTTCTTAGTTTGTTGTTTGACTTTGGCACTTCATGCTGATGTCATGAGTTTCTATAGAACAGCCGTGAAGACTTTGGCTTATAATAAAACGTATTCTCTCTACAAGCAATCAGCCGCTTTGTCACAACAGGGAATTTCCCAAAGCCAATATGCAGATTTTTCCGTAGACAGTTCCTATTCAGATACCAGTGCAAAAAATTTACAAGACCCGTTCAATACATTTGATGTCTCTTTGAGCGATGCAATAGATGTTTTCAACAAAAAAAAATATCATATTCAAGAAATTGCTCTGAATATGAAAGAAAAAAACACTCAACTCAATATAAAAAAGGAGCAGTTGTTTCGCTCTCTTGTTGCGATGATCGCTTTGTATCATTCAACGTATAAAAAATCTCTCCTTAATAAAAAACTGTATGAAGAACAGTTGCCTGTTTATCAAAATATGAAATCATTGCAACATCAGGGAGGCATTACAAATTTGGATCTTTTACGCTTTCAAAATACCCTCACCGCACTGCAAATGAAGCTCATTGCCCAAGATAATGAACTCAAAAAGATGAAAAAACAATTCAATCTTTATGCACCGCATAAAGCCATCCCCTCTTTGGATTCTAAAATAAAATATTCACATAAAGCATTTGTACGGCATGACCCGCATACAAAAATGAAAACGATCCTGGCGGAGAGATCATTGGTGCAATCCGAAGCAAGATATGCCAATTATCTACCTGAATTCAAAGCAGGTGTTGCTTATGAGAGTAATGGCGACCCAACCTCTTACGGAGACAATTACAGTTTCAATATCGCTTTGCATTTCCCCCTGAACAGTGCCGACAGCAAGGAGAGTGAAGCACTTAAAGTTAATGCTTTGAGCCAAAGAAGCGAAACCATAGAGTTGAAACTGCAAAGAGAACAAGAGTATATCACGCTTGTCCAAAACTATAAAAACGCACAGGATCAGTTAAATGTTTTACGGAAAAATCTCCGCAGTTATCGGCAGAGCCAAAAGGAAATAAAAACAGCATTTATAAATCAGTTCGTTGACTTCAACAGTTATATTCAGGTACTTGCACAGACATTGCATATAGAAGAGAAGATGCAAGACTTAAAATATCAGGTACAAAAGGAAGCAACGATCATCAATGCCATAGCATCCGGAGCCATTTATGAGTAAAACAGTACTTCATTGCAAAGATATTGTCAAAACATACGGTGAAGCTGAAGCAGCAGTCCTCGCATTGCAAGGGGTGACTCTGGATGTATATCGGGGGGAAATGATGATGTTGGTCGGACCTTCAGGCTGTGGGAAAACCACCTTTGTTTCATGTATCAGCGGTTTGCTTGATTTTGACAGTGGTGTCTGTGATATTTTAGGCAAAGATATCACCTCTATGGATACGGAAGAGGTAGTGGCATTCAGAGGCAGACATATCGGATTTGTCTTCCAGTCGTTTAATCTTTTGCCTGCCCTTACCTGTGTGGAAAATGTGGCACTCCCCCTCACTATTGCAAATGCAGACAAAGCACAATCCTACACAAAAGCAAAAGTCCTGCTCGATGCTGTGGGATTGGGTGAAAAATATGACAGTAAACCCAAACACCTCAGTGGCGGAGAACAGCAAAGGGTTGCCGTTGCCAGAGCTTTGGTACATGAACCGGACCTGATCATATGCGATGAACCGACCAGTAGTCTTGACCATCAAACCGGACAAGCAGTTATGCAGCTCTTGCAAAAAATGAAAAATGAAACACACATTACGATCATCGTGGTGACGCACGATAACAGAATATACAAATATGGAGACAGGATGGCACATATGGAAGACGGGAAAATACGAAAAGTGGAGCAGCTGGGATGAAAGCTTTTTATCTATTGATACTGCTCTCTTTGATTGGATTTGGCATTAACATTGCAGATGTCTATCTTGGCGATAAGCCTTCGAACGGGACAGGAAGGGCTATTCCTAAAATAGAACTTCCTTTTGATGCCTTTATCGCGGCGACCGGCATAGTAGAGCCTGCAAGCAAAAAAATCATTATAGGGGCAAACGTATCCGGCCTTGTCACACAAGTCTATGTGAATGATGGAGATAAAGTCAAAAAAGGAGATGCTCTTTTTTGTTTGGACGATACACTCTTAAAACACAAGATAGCCATGCTGAAAGCGCAAAGAGAGGCAGCACTTGCAAAGATCCAGGCAGCACAGGATCAGTTTCAGCTTTTGCAGGAATTTAAAAAAGTCTCTCCCAAAATGGTGACAAGTCAAAAATTTACGACGAGCAAAGATACGCTAAAAATTACCCAGGCATCCCTGCAGGCACTGGATCAAAAAATAGAAATTTCACAAAAAGAGTTGGCTTTTTATACAATACAGGCACCGATCGACGGTATTGTGTTGCGTTCAGATTTGACAAAAGGGGCATATTTCAATAAAAACAGTATCAACCCCCTACTCATACTGGGCAGTCAGAAATATACTATAAAAGTCAGTATCAATGAATATGATATTGTAAAATTCCGACCGGATACACCCGCAGTAGCCTTTGTCCGTGGACATCCAACGCTGAAAACGTCTTTGCAGTATCTTTATACCATTCCTTATGTAAAACCAAAAACTTCTCTTACCGGCAGTGCTACAGAACGGACAGATACAAGAGTGTTGCAAGTAGTCTATGCCATCGAAGCAAACGAAAAATTTCCTCTTTATGTGGGAGAACAGCTTGATGTATTCATTAAAACGGACAAATAAATGTTTACGATTGCCGTAAAAATACTGATTGAAGACAGAGTCAAATATATCGGTTTATTGATCGGCATTGCTTTTACGGCATTTTTGGTGACCTTTGCCATGTCCTATTTTGCAGGTTTTATGACAAGAGGTTTTGCCCTTGTCAGTGAAAATCCAAGCGTGGACATCTGGGTAATGGACCGTGCTGTAAGTTCATCCGAAGCCACCATCAATATGAGTGATGCAGCGCTCAATCTGGTCAAAAGTGTTCAGGGTGTCGAAAATGCTGTACCTCTTTATATGCAGGATATGACCGCAAGATTTCCCAATGGACATTTTCAGGCTTTTCAAGTCATAGGAGTCGATGATGCCACGTTAAGCGGTATTCCCAAAATCAAAAGCACACGCGATGCTTCCGAACTTTTGCATATTCCGGGAAGTGTGATCGTTGACAGCGGCGGAACAAGTGATAAGCTGCAAACGCCAAAATACATGAAAGACAGTTATCCTTTTGATGGTCCGCACCTGAATGCAGCGACGCGAAAACTCCGTTTTGGCGATACGCTGTTGATCAACGATAAACGTATCGTCGTTGCAGGTGTCTCACAGACCATCCCCCGTTTTCCTCCAAGACCGCTGATTTACACTACACTTTCCAACTTTAAACGGCTGACACCCTCACAAGTGAAACGGCTGACATTCGTCATGGTAAAAATAAAAAGTGGTTCAAATCTGCATCTTATAGCTCAGAAGATTCAAAAGCAGACAGGTTTAAAAGCATTGACAAGCGATGATTTTAAAAAACAGACCGTCATGTGGTACCTGGTCAATTCGGAAGATGTCGGTGATATGGTCAACATGGTGGTACTTGCCATGCTCGTCGGATTTGGTGTAACGGGGGTCATGCTCTATATGTTTACACAGGACAATCTCAAATACTATGCACTTCTAAAAGCTATGGGAGCTTCTTCAAAACAGTTGAGAGTCATGATATTCACGCAAGTCTTTATGAGCGCACTGATTGGAAGCGGTATCGGGATAGGAGTATGTACATTGGTGGGAAAATTGGTCGCAAATGGTGATTTCCCCTACAGGATGATGTGGTTTTCGCCCCTCTTTGGGCTTATAGGAGTGTTAATCGTCAGTATTACGGCAGGGCTTATCAGTCAGCATGCATTAAAAAATGTTGAAGCTGAAATGCTCTTTGCAAGTTAAAAATGGTTTACCGACCGGGAAACTACCCGACCAGTTGACTGTTGCGTTTTGCCACGATCTGAAGATAAGCCAATAGGTTCTTATCTAAAGATCTTTTTTTGATCTTTGTGACCATACTTAAAAGATGGTCATAAGAATCCAGTCTTACCTCTTTTCTGTGCAGTGCCATATTGCTTAGGTATTCCAGTGTCTCAGCTTGACTCAATACCGGAACAAGATTATCGATCATCTGAGCATACAGCTCTTCATGCCCATCCACGAATGCGTTGGCGATCTTTTGGGCAGCATCTTCATCCAATCCTCTTTTATGCAACAGAAATGCCATATGATTGGAAACACTGACATCATGATGAACATCAGTCTTAATGCGATCCTGAAACTCTGTAGCGACCAATGGGTTGCATGCCATTAACGATATCAGTATCGTTAAGCCTATAAAATGATGTCTGTTCATCTTTTTCCCTTTTCGGAAGTATATTTTTCTAACCGTTTACAGTTTCGGGTTTAATGTGTTGCGATCTTTCCGGTGCCCTGCTTCATACCCATACCGCACTTGCCGCTGCCGCATTTCATTTTCATGCCTTTTGGTTTCATCATCATGCCTTTTTTACCGTGCATTTTATGTTTGTTGGCAAGAAGGAAAAGCAACTGGTCTTTGGTCAGGATATCTTTGGTATTCTCTATACACTTGAGGTGGACCATGGTCGCTTCAGATTCAAGAGAGGCAAGCTTGTCCACTTTCTCTTTCAGGTCTGCCGCTTTTGTTCCCGACATGCTCGCCTGTATGATCTCTTTTTTCAAAGCCATGACTTCAGGTTTGAGTTTCATCACGGCACCCATCGTTTCTTTTCTCACTGCTGTCAGCTTCTCTTTCTGATCAGCGGTCAATCCGAATGCCGGATCATCCCAGTTCTTCATGACGAATTTGGTCAAATGCGGAAGCCCATGCTTGATGAGGAATGGAGAATTCATCTTTTTTCGCATCATTTTATGTTTCATACCCGCTTTGGCACCGGGTTTCATCATGCCGCCCTGGCCCTGTTGTCCGCCCATCATTCCTGCATTTGGAGCTGCAAGGAGCAGCGAAAGTGTTGCTATGGAAGCGAGTGCTATTTTTTTCATCGTGATATCCTTTAAATATAATGGTGTTCAATTGTACTTGTCTATAGTAAACGGTATGTTAACCCCCTATTCCTTTTCTTCATCGTTTGCCATATGTATCGTCATAGCCGGATAGGCAAAATCAAGATCATGTTTTTTGAGTATCTCCGCGATCTTGTACATCACCTCCTCTTTTACCGCGAGCCACTCCTGCCAGACCACCGAACGGGAAAAGCAGTAGACCAGAATATTGATGCTCGAGTCGGCGAATTCATCCATATAGACCAGAGTGGTACGCTTCACCCCTTTATAGTCCTCGCTGGAGATGATCTTTGCCTGGCGGTAGTAGGAGCGGAACGTGGTACGTTCATTGGCGATACCCGGATGCTCCAGCAGCATCTGCCGTATATCTTCGACCGCTTTTTTGATGTCCTCAAAGTCCGATTCGTACGTGACCCCTATTTTCATCTTGATGCGCCGCCCTATACTTCTGCGGCTCCAGTTTCGGATGCCTTCATTGACCAGTTTGAAGTTGGGGATCGAGATGAGCGCATTGTCAAAAGTACGGATGGTCGTCGCCCTCAGCCCTATTTCGACCACTGTACCGTCCATGTTGTCTACCTCTATCCAGTCGCCCTGATCGAACAGGTCTCCGGCCAGAATGGAGATGGAACCAAAGATGTTGGCAATGCTGTCCTTGGCTGCGAATGCGACAGCAAAACCACCGATCCCAAGACCGGACAGCACGGCGGTGAGGTCAACCCCGAGTACCCAGAGTATGGCGATGAACGCTGCAAGAAGCAATAGTGCATTGAGTGTCTTGATGACAAGGTTGACCACTTCTTTTTTCAATAGCCTGTTCTTTTGGATGTGCTCTATCTTGAAGTGGACGAGAATATTCCCGCTCCTATAGAGAAGAAGTGTGACCAGAACAATGTAGATAACGGCAAAGATTTTGCTGATGAGGATACTTTCCCTGTCTATACCGAAAAAGACGACAAGGATGACCTGTATAATGAAAAGAGAGACGATGACATTGAAGATCCGGGTGATCTTCGTGTGGATATATTCTACATCCTCCTCTTTGAGTTTATAATGTTTCAACGTCATATTCACGAAAAGCTGGATGACCTTCTGAATGAGCAGGATGACCAAAATGATGAGCAGGATCAACACAAGCCTCGCTACATCAAGGCTTACCGTAGCAAGATAAGGGTTCAGCCTGTCTCCCAGTGCAGAGGCATTCAGCTGATTGGCAAGTGCGAAAAGTTTTGCATTCGAAAGCCTCGCTGTACGGTAGATCGCCATTCTGTTGTCCACAAGTTCCGAGCTGAAGGTCTTGGCCACCGCTTCCATCAGATAGTACGACTTGACCGCTTCCTTGATGGACCGTACCATGGTCGAGTTGTCGTCGTTATTGATATAGGTAAGATACGGATCACTCTTTATGGGTGTGAATTTTTCAAATTCTTTGAGCAGTATCTCATCCACTTTGTCCTCATAGAATGCTTTCGATTTGTTATTGGTCGCATACAGGACTTTGTTGAGTACTCTTCGGATACTGCTTCTAAGATACAAGGTTTGCAGCCGTGCTTCATCCCGAAGTACAGCCTTTTTGTTGCCTCTGTGCCTGTTGCTGTTCAGGCGGAGCTTGAGTTTGCTTATCTGTGTGCGGTAGGGGTCCGGCTCTTTGAGGTGTTTCTCTTTGGCTGCGGCATATTCCAAAAAAAAACGCTGGTATTCATGGTGCTGCTCATCCTGTATTTTTACCTTTCTTTCATTCGAGAGGTTTTGGTCAAGCAGTTTTTCTTCCATTTTCATCTGTGCGTCCAAAAAAGGATCCAGCGATGTACTGGCAAACAGGAATGTAGCCGAGAAGAGAATAAATACCCATATGATCTTTTTCAAAAATACCCTTTGGTCTGTATGTGCGTTAATATTATAGGAGATTGTCTCCTGATAGTCAATGGAAAAGCTCCCAGAACTCTCCAAACCTTTCCGTAAAATGTTCCAGACGCAAATAAAGACTCTCTTCAATGACCTGGCTTTTGCAAAGAAAGAAAAAAACTCGGGGAGAATAGGGTTTATGCTTAAGTGCTACGACATACCTGTACTCTTTTTTCAGCACCCCAAGCAAGGCACCGATCTGTTCATTATGCGAAAAACAGCGTCCAAGATGCTGATAGACAATACATATTTCAAGATGGGGCAGCCGATAGAAATAGCTGATCTCATCGGTAAAGATATATTTGTGCGGATAAACCTTTTGGCGGTAATGCTCGGAGAGTGTCAGGAATTCAAATTCTTTTTCCCTTCGGTTGCACTTGAGTGCCATGCCGTTATCCGGTGCGACAGCAACGATCTGAGATCTGTTCGAGAAGGTCAGTGCACGGTTAAGCCAGAGGTAACGGTCTTCAAGTGCTCCCGGTACTTTTTCATAAAAGAATTTCGCATTGTGAAGAAGTTTGAGTCTTTCAAGTTCTTCGACTTCACGTTTGTTTCTCATCAAAAGTGCCATCAGCGAATTTTCAAGGTATGCATCGCTTCCCATCATCCGTTCAAAATAATCAATATGACGGCCATCGTTGCTGCGCTCCCCTTCCCCATCATGCAGAAACCATATTTGAGAAAGCTCCTTTCCAAACAGAGGACTCTCTTTCTCATTGAACAGATAACGGAAAAGCTGAAACTTGCCAAAGTCACCCACATCAGCGACATACCGGTCTTGCATCTATGCCCTTTTTAACACAATTATAGCCAAATAGGATATGATAATAGAAAAAATACAGCGGAGTTGATCAAATGCAATATCGATATATTGGAAAAACAGGATTACGTGTTTCCCCTATCTGCATGGGCACAATGACTTTCGGGACACAGTGCGACAAGAAAGAAGCTTTTGCCATCATGGACAAGGCTTATGATCACGGAGTGAATTTTTACGATACAGCAGAGCTCTATCCTGTTCCGCCTGAGAGTGAACTGGCCGGCATCACTGAGACATGGGTCGGGGAATGGATGCAGACCAAACCCAGGGACTCCCTCATTTTGGCAACAAAAGTCGCAGGTGCCGCCAGCGGATGGTTTGTACCACCTATCAGGCATGGACTGACCGCCATTGACCGTTTCCATATTGAACGGGCGGTAGAAGGAAGCCTCAAAAGGCTGAATACAGATTATCTTGACCTCTATCAGATGCACTGGCCCGATACCGTCGTCCCCATCGAAGAATCGCTCGAAGCCTTCGACCGGCTGGTCAAAGCAGGGAAAGTACGCTATGTCGGCACTTCCAACGACACTGCCTATGGTACGGCCAAAGCCTTGATGACTTCTCAGTTCAAAGGCTATGCACGTTTTGACTCCATACAGAATAATTTTTCCCTGCTCAACAGACGTTTCCTTGACGAACTTTCAACGCTCTGTCAAAAAGAGCAGGTTTCGCTGCTGCCCTATTCTCCTCTTGCAGGCGGCGTACTCAGCGGAAAATACAATCAGGCGATGAAACCGGAAGAAGCAGAAGGACGGTTTGCCACCTATCTCAAATCACCCAATCAGCGCCAGCGCGCTATGGCGCAGCGCTTCATGAACGACAGGACGCTGGCTTCCACACAACGCTACCTCAAAATTGCAGCCGATGCCGGCCTGCATCCGATCACCCTTGCAACAGCCTGGTCCAAACAGTTCGATTTCGTCGCTTCGACTATTATCGGTGCGACCCATACCGGGCAGCTCGATGCTTCACTGGCCGCAATGGACCTTACACTCAGTAAAGAAATTTTACAGGCATGCGACAGAGTGCATGCAGATATTCTTTACCCGATGGGATGATTTGTATCTATCTGCTACTTTCAGTTTGATTTCTGCTTCTGTTCCTGTTGCGGCTGTTCGTTCTTCTGCTGCGGTTCTCTGAGCCGCCATTGCTTCCCTGGGGTCTTGCTTTTTTGTTTCGTCCGCCGCCTCTTCCGTTCTGGATAGGCTCAGCTTTGATGTTCGGGTCGGGAGTGAACGCCGGGATATGCACCTTGTTGATCTCACCTTTAATGAATTTCTCTATATCAAAAAGCAGTTTATGCTCATCGACACAGACAAGGGATACAGCTTCACCGCTCTGCCCTGCACGCCCGGTACGGCCGATGCGGTGTACATAGTCTTCGGGAACATTCGGCAGTTCATAGTTGACCACATGCGGCAGCTGGTCGATGTCGATGCCCCTGGCTGCGATATCCGTCGCCACGAGTACACGGATATCGTTGGCTTTGAAACTGGCCAGTGCTTTGGTCCGTGCACCCTGGCTTTTGTTGCCGTGAATGGCTGCTGCGGAGATGCCGGCTTCTTCAAGCTGTTTGGTCAGTTTGTTCGCCCCGTGTTTGGTACGGGTAAAGACAAGTACCTGCTCCCAATTCTTCGTTTTGATGAGTTGTGAGAGCAGTTCCCTTTTTCTGTGCTTGTCCACATAGTGCACGACCTGGCTGACCTGGTCGGCTGTTTTGTTCTGACGTGCCACTTCGATGGTCTCAGGGTTGTTGAGAAGTCCCGATGCCAGTTTTTTTATTTCAGGTGAGAAAGTAGCGGAAAAGAGCAGTGTCTGCTTTTGCCTGGGCATCATCTTCATCAGTTTTTTGATGTCGTGGATGAAACCCATATCGAGCATTCTGTCCGCTTCGTCAAGTACCAGGATCTCCAGTGCCGAGAAATCGATGCCCCGCTGCCCGGCGATATCAAGGAGTCTGCCTGGTGTGGCAATGACGATATCCACCCCTTTCCTGATGGTTGCGAGCTGCGGATTGATACCTACGCCTCCGAAGATCATTGTGGAGGTATAGGGGGTATGTTTCCCGTAGATCTTCACACTTTCTGCCACCTGCGCAGCAAGCTCTCTTGTCGGTGTGAGGACCAGTGCCCGGATCTGCAGTTTCTTCATCTGCGGTTTGCTTTGCGAAAGCCGCTCAAGCATCGGCAGGGTAAAACCTGCTGTTTTTCCTGTTCCTGTCTGCGCGGCAGCAAGTACGTCTTTTTTCTTTATAATGACAGGGATCGCCTGCTTCTGAATAGGTGTAGGCTCTGTATAGCCCTGCTCTTTGACTGCTTTGAGTAGTGACTCTGAAAGTCCCAGTGTATTGAATGACATAGTTTACCTTTTTAAATCCGAATGTCTTTCCGGATGACCGAGCCTACCTGTATAGTTCTCTATAGGTCGGTCTTAGGCTGAGTTGTTTTTTATTGATTTTTTCTATAAAGTGTAAAAACACTTTTTCCCGTTGAGCTGGGAATATTTGAGAGTTGACCGATGTACGCTTAAATTGTACGGCAGTATAGCGTAATTATCGCAAAAGTGTATGCTTTTGCGGCAATTACGCCCAAAAAAGGCTTAAAACTGCTCTTCGAGGAAAGGAATGATCTGTTTTTTACGGCTCATCACACCATCAAGCCAGACTTCGCCGTCCTCAAGTTTGACTTTAAAGGCATGCTCGATCTTCTCCGGTTCGTCACTGACCACAAGCAGCTGTGAACCGACCTTCATAATGTCTGTAAGCAGAAGCAGGACAGAGTGTCTGCCACCCTCCTCTTTCAGTTTCTTCATATCTTCGAACAGGTCCGCTTTCATCGTGTCAAAAACAGAAAGGTCCACCACTTCGAGCTGCCCCACACCTATGAGGCTGCCGCCCATGTTGAAGTCTTTGAAGTCTCTTGTGACCAGTTCTCTCGGTGTGGCATTGAGCACATCGGACTTGACGATGAACATTTCCATACCCACGGCTTTATAATCCTCTATACCTGCGATCTCGGCGAGCTCTTTACAGGCTTTGGTATCTTCTTTGGTACAGGTGGGAGACTTGAAGATGACGGTATCGCTCAAAATGGCACACATCATCATACTGGCAAGATCTTTGGGGATCTCTATATGGTAGTAGTCGAACATTTGCTTGACAATGGTGTTGGAGCATCCTACAGGACGTACCCACATCTCAAGCGGTGCATTGGTGGTAAGATCACCGAGTTTGTGATGGTCCACGATACCGAGTATGGTCGCTTCATCAATATCTTTGGGGCTTTGGGAACGCTCCATAAAGTCAATAAGATACACTTTTTCACCGGCATATTCCGTTTTCAGCATCGGTGCTTCAAAACCGAACTTTTCGAGTATCCATTTCGTTTCAGGGTTCACTTCCCCCTGTCTGCAAGGTACACATTCTTCACCCAAATGATTTTTAAGATAGGAGAGGGAGATCGCTCCCACGATAGAATCCGAATCTGGTGTGGTATGTCCAAAAATATAAGTAGCCATCAAAACTGTCCTGTAATTTTTTTCGTATTATAGCCTATTAGGCACTAAAAACAGGTATTTTATGGCTGTTGTTTTTTCTTCATGATCTTTTCAAGTTCTCCAAGGTAGGGTTTGACCACCTCTATATCTTCCTTTTTCACCTGTCCGACCATACCTGAAGTCATACTCCGCATCATCTCCTGCTGTTCTTTGGGTACCTTGGCGATCTCTTCATCCATTTTTGCCATGACCATCGCCCTTCCGATCCTCGCTGACTTTATGGTCAGGTCAAGCGCATCATTATAACCCAGGTCCCTTGCATCTCTGTTCAGTTTTGATTTTACACCGGAAAGTTCTATGGCTTTTTTGACGAATGTATTGAAGTTTGCACCTTTCTGGACCACTTCTGCTGCTTTTTCATACCCTTTTTCAATCTTTTTGGAGTAATCCCTGTAGTTGCTCTTCTTTTCTTTAATAGCTGCAATAAAACGTTTCACGTCATCATCACTCAATACTTCGCTGCTTTCAATGGGAGCGGTCAGAAAAGGAAGCAGTGCCATACTTTTCTGCATCTGGGCATTGGCTTCTCCCATATTTGGCATCCCCGCAGACATATCAGCCTGCGCTCCCTGTGAAAGTCCCAGAACCATTGCTGCTGCAATTACTGTTTTTTTGAACATTTTGTTTCCTTTTTGTTGATTTTTTCTTATCTTCGTTACTATTTTAACATAATATTCAACAAGCTGTTTCTTTTTATAATCAACATCCTGCTAAAATGCGGATGCACAAAATATTGTGAAACTATTTTTCACATGCTGCTGTCCTCGTCGCTTAACCGGATAAAGCAGGGCCCTCCTAAGGCCTAGCTGGGGGTTCGAGTCCTCCCGGGGACACCATATCCAATTGAACTACATGTTACTCCTACTTTTCCGAATTATACAAGCTGTCACGTATCTTTTGCGATTCATGCAGATCGTTGAGAAAACATTTCTTGCCGACATAGCCGGCACTTTCATACACACTTTTTCCGGTACTGTAGTCTATAAAAAAGGTCGAAGGGAAAAAGCCTTCATTGAAATCGGAAGGATAGGGAGCATTACGGTCCACAATGAGAAGTATATCGTTCTCCAATGCCTTTTTGACCTCAGGTTCGCTCAGTGTCCGGTCTATCAGTTTTTCGCACCAGCGGCAATGTTCCTTGACGATCACCATCACCAGCATCTTTTTTTCCGCCTGAGCCTTGTGTATCGCTGTTTCATAATTGTTCATCGCACCGAGTTTTTTGGCTGCTTCGGTCGCATCGGCGGCAAAAAGCCCTGCTGTGAGAAAGAGAAAGATTAAAAAAAGTTTCATGGACCATCCTGTATAGTTGATGAAGTATTATCCAAGAACTTACCTTAAACTATCAACTATTAACATTAAAGTGATAGAATTCCCTTAAATAAAATAAGGAGTGTATATGACACCGCAAGAAAAAGAGTTAGAAAAGATGCAATCGGGCATTAAAACGGAACTTCGGCTGCTTTTCAAAGCCAATATGAAGATCTTCGACTGGGACATCCCGGAAAATGATGACAGAAAATCCGCTGAACTCATTGCAGACACTATGCAGAAAGCACTCGACGAACTCAAAGAAGAGATCGCAGAGGGCAAATACGACCAATACTAGAAAAGGAGAGACACTATGAGCCAAAGCAACATGAAACACTTGGAGAGAATCAAAGAAAATATCGACAAGTCCGATGAATTGAGCGAAGAGGAGAAAAGCAACTCCATGAAACATATCGAAGAGTGGTATGCGGAAGACAAAGCATGGGGGACTTTCATCAATGAACTGGCGCAAGTTTCTCCAAAAGTGGAAGCGATACTCGCTGAACTGGGGCTGATCTGATGATGACCTTTATTCAAAAAGCCATGGACTGGGTACTGGAGAAAGAAGAAGAAGCGGCAAAAAACTGCCATGCGGATCCTCAAGATGTGGACAAACAGATACAGCTTATAGAGGCAAAGAAAGAGACCCTTGTCAAACGCTGCAAAGAAGAGACCGATGAAATGGAACATGTACTCAACCGCCTGCATGCCATCAAAGCCCAAAGTTTGAAGTGCCACACCAAGAACTAAGCGATGGCTGAGAAGAAAATAGGCTTCATCGAAGCCTTCAGCATCGGTGTCGGGGGGATGGTCGGAGGCGGTATTTTCGCTGTTCTGGGCCTTACCATCGATCTGGCCAAAGGGGCCGCACCTATTGCCTTTATGATCGCAGGTTTTATCGCGCTTGTGACCGCCTACTCCTACGTAAAACTCTCCTTGCGCTATCCCAGTGAAGGCGGGAGTATCGAATTTATCGTCCAGGCTTTCGGGAACGGGCTGTTCTCTTCCATCATCAACAACCTTCTTCTTGTCTCCTATGTGATCATGCTGGCACTCTATGCCTATGCGTTCGGAAGCTATGGTTCTGCACTTATCCTCGGCACTGATGTGGAATGGCTGCATAAATCCCTTGCTGCAGGGGTCATACTTCTTTTTATGTTCATCAATCTTCTGGGTGCTTTTATGACAGGTCGTGCGGAAGACATCATGGTATTTATCAAGCTTGCCATTTTACTGGTGTTCGCCGCTGTGGGTACGGCTAGCATAGACATGTCACATATGGCTCCGCAGCAGTGGACGCCTATGCCTTCGGTGGTTACGGGCGGGCTTATCATCTTCCTTGCCTATGAAGGATTTGAACTTATCGCCAATACGGCCAGGGATGTCAAAAATCCGGAGAAGACACTTCCGCGGGCCTACTATGCCGCTGTTATTTTTGTGATTATCCTCTATGTATGGATCTCTATGGTGACGGTAGGCAATTTGAGCTTTGAAGCAGCAAAAAAAGCACAGGACTACGTACTGGCCGAAGCGGCAGAACCTTTCTTCGGAAGGGCCGGTTTCATCATTATCGGTATCGCCGCCCTGCTCTCTACCGCTTCCGCCATCAATGCCACCCTTTACGGCGGAGGCCGTACCAGTTATCTGATCGCACGCTATGGAGAACTGCCGGGAAGGTTTGAGAAAAAATTCAAGCATGGCTATGAAGGGATGATCATTATCGCACTTTTGGGCATTATCTTCGCCACATCCTTCAATCTTGACAACATCTCGGTGGCAGGCAGTATCGGTTTTCTTATCGTTTTTTCGCTGGTGAACTTTGCCAATTTCAGACTTTACAAAGAGACAGGGGGAAATCGTTTCATTTCCGGAGGAGGCACGCTTCTGGGGCTTGTTGCAACCGTTGTACTGATTGGCTACAACCTTATGCATACACCAAAATCACTGATTACCAGTGCTATCGTCATTCTTGCCGTATCTCTTTTCAGCTTTATCTACTATACGCTCAAAGCAAAAAGGCTCTCACCCTATTTGGACAAAGACCTTGAAGAGGATGAACAGCACAGCTAGTCCAGCCACTTTGCCGGGTCTGTCCTGTAGAAATCTTTCAATTCATTGTAAAGGTCTGGAAATTTCTGTTTCAGACTTTTGGGAGATTCAAAGAAACGTTCCGTGATCACGGCAAAGAATTCTGCTTCATTCGTTGCCGCATATTCGCCGATGAATTTATAATCGCCCCAATCCCTGTTCTTCAGTGCCACATGGTTGAGCTTCGTGAATTCACGGTAAAGCACATTGGTCCATTCGTGGTATTTGGAACGTTCCAGGGGCGGCACACCGTCTATCTCCCCGTCCATAAAGTCTATCTCGTGAGCGAACTCATGTACGATGACATTTTCTTTTCGGGGATGGTATGCTTCCCGCTTGGCATCATGCCAGATGATGATCACCGTATCGTTGGCGGACTGCCCGTCAATAAGGAATTTTTCTTTGGAGAAAATACCGCCATTGTCCTGTACACGGTCTATCATCACTGGCTGGTGATAGAGGATGACTGTTCTAAGATTGTCATAACAGTTGGAAGTTTCTATGTGAAGAAGCAGCAGGCAGGCATAAAAGGCTACAATGACCTTCATCTCCTCTGTCACCTCAAGTTTAGCCCCAATAAAGGTTTTGGTATGGATAAAGCGCAGAATAGAACGCTCTATTTTTGTTTTCTCTTCACCGGAAAGGTGTGTATAGTGCGGTACATGTACAAGATAGCTGCGCTGCTCTTGCGTAAAAGGAAGTGCATCGATCCACTCAAGATGTTTCTTTTTTTTATAGGCACTAAAGAGCCA
>JALSTF010000058.1 GCA_026983895.1 Sulfurovum sp. | reverse complement strand
CTGCAGTTCGACCGGATGGAGAGCCTCGATGCCATCAAGGAGAAGGTCTGCGAAGTCGCCGCACCCACCATCGAGGGCAAACGTTTCGTCGTACGCGCCAAACGTACCGGCAGCCATCCCTTCAACTCTTCCGAGATGGAACGCGTCGTGGGCGGCTACACACTGGCACATTCCAATGCGGCAGGGGTGGACCTGCACAACCCCGAAGAGACGGTACGCATCGAACTGATCAACCAGCAGCTCAATATCATCACCGACAAACATCTGGGGCTGGGCGGTTTCCCCATCGGAACACAGGGTGATGTCCTCTCTCTGATGAGCGGCGGTTTCGACTCCACCGTGGCCAGCTACCTGACGATGAAACGCGGCATCAAGACCCACTTCATCTTCTTCAACCTCGGCGGCGCGGCACATGAGATAGGCGTCAAACAGGTCTCACTCTACCTCTGGAGCCGTTACGGGGCTTCCCATCCGGTGAAGTTCGTCTCCGTACCTTTCGACAGTGTGGTCGAAGAGATCTTCCGCTCCACCGCGGAGACCTACATGGGGGTCACCCTCAAACGCCTGATGCTCATCGCCGCAGAAAAGATCGCCGATGCCATGGGCATCGACGCGTTGGTCACGGGAGAGAGCGTCGCACAGGTCTCCAGCCAGACCCTGCGCAACCTCGCCCTCATCGACCAGGTCACCCATAAACTGGTCCTGCGCCCGCTGGCGACCTTCAACAAACCGGAGATCATCGACATCGCCACAAAGATCGGCACACGCTATTTTGCCGAAAATATGCCGGAGTACTGCGGGGTCATCTCCAAGAACCCCATCATCCACGGCTCTTACAAACGTATGGAGAAAGAAGCGAAGCGTTTTGACTACACGGTGCTCGACAAAGCGGTGGAAGAGGCGGTCACCCTCGACATTCGTGACATCATCGACGATGTGAGTGAGCGTGCGCCTGTAGAAGTTGTGCGTGACCTCTCAGGCGGAGCGTACACCATCATCGACATCCGCACCGACGCCCCCTGCATCGAGGCCGAATGCGAAAGCATCCAGATCCCCTTCCACAAACTCAAGACCGAGTTCAAGAAACTCCCGCAGGACAAAGAGTACCTCCTCTACTGCGACAAAGGCATTATGAGCCAGCTGCATGCGCAGTATCTGAGAGATTCGGAAGAGAGGGAGAATGTACGGGTCTACAGGCCGTAAGAATGAACAGACATCACACCGTGAAGAAAAAAAGTGCAAACCCCACAGCAAAGGCAAGATAGCCCGCTGCAATGAACTTCAGTACAAAATGTCCGGAAACATTTTCTTTTTTAGCATAGGTAACATAGATCTTATAGGTAATCAGATTGGCCAATGATGCAACTAGGCTTCCGAAACTTCCTACATTGGTTCCCCACAGCAGTGCTTCCCATTGTGTCGTGAATTTGTCGAGAAGCAGCGTTGTGGGTACATTGCTGATGAACTGGCTCATCACCGATGAGAGTATGAAAATATGCCCCGGATGATGGATCATTCCCCCTATCATCATTTTGATATTGCCTGTCAATCCCAGAAAAACAAGAAACGTAAACAGCAGCGGATAATCGATCTTCAAACTTTTTCTGTCACAGATAAGTGCAAAGAGTATGGAGAGAAGCGCTGTCCAGACAGGCAGCACACGCAACACAGCCAATACGACCACGACAAGCAGAATAAGATAGCTCCAGGCAAGTGTTTTGCGGACCGGCAGTACCTCTTTTTTAACAGAAATATCCGATGTCAGAGGCATAAAAAAAGAAACTGTCAGAAACACCAGAAGCATCCCCAGAGAAAAAGGGGCGATCGCCTGTATGAACGCATAAGTATCTACCGTATAAAAGGAATAGATAAAAAGATTCTGCGGTGTCCCGAAAGGTGTCATCGCCGCACCCACATGGGCAGTCAGTGCCACCAGGATCATCAGGTTCTCTTTCTGTTTGACATTCAGTGCCAGAACAATGGGAAGCATGGTCACCAGAGCAACATCAATAGTGACCAGCATAGAAAGTACAAATGTAATGAGTACCAGTTTCAGAGGTAAAAAACCGCCATGTTCAAGTGTGGCAGCTGTTTTTAGAAGCAGGTTGCTGTTCTCTACACCTTTAATGACAATAAAAAGTGCAAAAAGAAGGAAGATCGGGATGAGTTCTTTGGCTGTATACACAGGCAGTGATCCGAGATAGTATGATGTTGCCCCCAAACCTGCCAGAGAAAGCAGCAGCAGCCATTCTCTCTTCATAAAATCACCGACTCTTTGTAACATTCTTTTTCACTTTTTTTATAATTATAACACAGACTTAATATTTTCATCAATATTTATTATACGATAGAGATGTATTTTCTCTCATATATACGTATCTATTTCAGTACACATCATCAACATTTGCATAATAACTAATCTTCCATTAATCTAACTATGATATAAATAAGAGATAATTTGTCCGAAAGGAGCCAAACGATGGCACAGGAAGAAATAAACAAAGCCGTTTCAGGCGACTATTCACTCGGTTTCGAGATCGACATTGAGACCGATGTCGTACCGCCGGGACTGAGCGAAGAGACCATCCGTTTCATTTCCAAAAAGAAGGAGGAGCCCGAATGGATGCTCGAACTCCGCCTCAAAGCGCTCAAGAAGTGGCAGAGTATGGAAGAGCCCCACTGGGCCCATCTGGAGTACGAACCCATAGACTACCAGTCCATCTCCTACTATGCCGCGCCCAAACAGGGCATAGAGAGCCTTGACGAAGTCGATCCGAAGATCCTCGAAGCCTACAACAAACTGGGTATTTCGCTCGAAGAGCAGAAACAGCTTGCCGGCGTGAAGGTAGCCGTCGATGCGGTCGTGGACTCCGTATCGGTCAAGACCACCTACTCCGAAGAGCTGCAGAAGCACGGCGTGATCTTCTGCTCCATCTCTGAAGCGATACGCGACTACCCAGAGCTCATCAAAAAGTACATGTTCTCCGTCGTGCCCATGGCGGACAACTACTTCGCGGCGCTCAACTCGGCGGTCTTCACCGACGGGACCTTCGTCTACATCCCCAAAGGGGTACGCTGCCCGATGGAGTTGAGCACCTACTTCCGCATTAACGCGCTCAATACCGGACAGTTCGAACGTACACTCATCGTTGCTGATGAAGGCAGCTACGTCAGCTACAATGAAGGGTGTTCCGCACCCACACGTGATGAGAACCAGCTGCATGCCGCCGTGGTCGAGCTCATCACCATGAAAGATGCCGAAATCAAATACTCCACCATCCAGAACTGGTACCCGGGCGACGAGAACGGCAAAGGGGGCATCTACAACTTCGTGACCAAGCGCGGTATCTGCAAGGGCGACAACTCAAAGATCTCCTGGACACAGGTGGAGACGGGTTCGGCCATCACCTGGAAGTACCCAAGCTGCATCCTCAAGGGAGACAACACTGTGGGCGAATTCTACTCGGTCGCAGTGACCACCCTCGCCCAGCAGGCCGATACGGGGACCAAGATGATCCATCTTGGAAAGAACACCAGTTCGACCATCATCTCCAAGGGTATCTCGGCGATGAAGGGGCAGAACACCTACCGCGGTCTGGTCAAGATCGGCGCGGATGCAGAGGGGGCACGGAACTACTCCGAGTGCGACTCGCTGCTCATCGGTGACCGGTGCGGGGCACACACCTTCCCCTACCTTGAGAGCAAGGATACACAGGGGCAGATAGAACATGAGGCGACCACCTCGAAGATCAGTGACGAGCAGCTCTTCTACCTCAGACAGCGGGGGATCAACGAAGAGGATGCGGTCAGCATGATCGTGCACGGATTCTGCAAAGAGGTATTTTCGCAGCTCCCTATGGAGTATGCGGTCGAAGCGAAAGCACTACTTGAATTAACACTGGAAGGAAGCGTAGGATGACAACACTGGAAATAGAGAACATACATGCAAAGATCGGCGAGAAGGAGATCCTCAAAGGATTGAACCTCAAACTCGAAGAAGGAAAGGTCCATGCCATCATGGGACCCAATGGTGCGGGAAAATCGACCCTTTCAAAGACCATCGTCGGACACTATGACGTGGAAGTGACCGAAGGAGACATCAGGTACAAAGGCAAGAGCATCACCGAGATGGAGCCTGAAGAGAGAGCCCTTGAAGGCATCTTCCTCAGTTTTCAGCACCCTGTCGAGATACCGGGTGTCAATAATGCCTACTTCCTCAGAACGGCGCTCAACGCCAAGCGCAAACACGAAGGCAAAGAAGAACTCAATGCCGCGGAATTCCTCAGGCTGATGAA
>JALSTF010000057.1 GCA_026983895.1 Sulfurovum sp. | reverse complement strand
GAGCAGATCATCGAAGCCGTGGCGATTACAGGCTATTTCAACTATATCAATACACTCTCAAATGTATTTGGGCTGGGGCAGTAGTATGAAGATGCTAAGAGCACTCCTTTTTGCAGTACTGTGCCTTGGTACAGTAGAGGCCCAGACATACAAAGCGGTCTTCGACTGCAGTTCGGATGATGCGGACTACATCAAAAGTCGTATGTGGCTGGTAGGGAAGACCATGGATATGATCGAAGCCAAAGGGGACAAGGCCGATTTTGTCATCACCCTGCATGGCGGCTGCGTACCGATGGTCTCAAACGAGTATAAAGAGATCGTGGAAGATGAAGATATAAAGTCCATTGGAAAAGCGCAGGACTATCTTCGTGATCTGGCGACAAAGAGAAAGGTCAGGGTCATTGCCTGTGCCATGTCGCTGGCTTCCAACGCTATCGAGATAAAGGAGGTACTGCCTTTTGTAAAGATTGTACCCAACAGTTTCATCGATACGATAGGATATCAGAACAGAGGGTATGCAATGATGCCCTTTACGAAGCAGGCTCAGAACGATTGAACCGCCACTCCGCCTCTTTGAGGTAGAAGACGAACTGCGCGTCGCTCACTCCTTTGAATTTGCAAATGAATGTCTCGAAATAGTCCCAGAAATTGCGTATGGTCGAGCGCTGAGTGGAGAGTTTTGAGATGGTACGGAAGTTGAGATACTTCTCAAGCAGTTTCTTCTCATCTCTGTTCTCCAGGTCCAGTCCCAGCCGTGCGATGGAGGGCATCATCAGGTTGTAGACCCTTCCCTCGCAGGCAAGCGTCAGAAAATGCTTGACCTTCCCGATATGCGTTTGGGGGTCCAGGCTTTTTGGCAGGTAGAGGTATTCGTCATAGTCATTGACAAGATGGCTGTATGTCTGGTACTCCCGGTCGCAGCGCAGAGCCAGTTCTCTTCTGAAACGTTGGTAATGTTTCTGTACTGTAGCAAAGTGCATACCGGTCTGCAGTGCGGTTTCCCGTGCCGTCCGGCCATCCGTGAAACAGGTTTTGAGTATCTGCATACGGGCTGTTTTTGCAGGAGAGAATTTGCGTTTGCATTTGTTGCATTTTCGCTGAGCATTGCCAAGCAGGTAGGTATAGGGATGACCGCAATAGATACATTTCATACAATATCATAACATTTGGTCCCTAAAATAGAGTAGAAAGTAAAATTTTAATTTGTCCTTAATCTGAAATGACTACTATAACTGAATAGTTATTCATTATTTATAAAGGAACCTTTATGGAACTCTCTTTGCTATTGATCTTCTGGTATGGTATTCTGCATGCATTCGGTCCTGATCACCTCACGGCTATCGCTGATTTTTCCATAGGTAAAGAGAAACGAAAGACGCTGCTCATTACCGTCCTTTTTGCCATTGGGCACGGTTTGAGTCTTTTTATTTTTGCCAAGATCCTTCAGCATGTCGATCTCAGTGAAGAGATCCTTGGATACGGTGATCTGATCTCGGGCAGTGTGATACTGGCGATGGGGGTCTATCTGCTCTACATGGTTGCAGCAGGCCGTATACACCTGAACCGCCACATGCATGAAGGTAAGGAGCATATCCATATCTATTTCGGCAAAGAACATAAGCATGAAGATGCAGTGGTGGAGAGTTCGTCGTTCACTATGGGGCTGTTAATGGGTGCCGGCGGTGTGCGCGGGATGCTTGTGACCCTTGGTGCAGTGGGCAGCGGGAATGTAGATATGACGATGGTTGCCGCATTTACTGCAGGTGTAATGCTTGTCTTTGTCGGTTTTGGTCTTGCCATTTCCTATATGAATGAAAATCTGCTTGGGAACGTACGGAATGTCAGAGCCGCATTTGCCACGGCAGGTATAGTCTCGCTGGTAGTCGGAAGCAGTGTCCTTTTCGGATAAAATGGTGGAGAGTATTGTGTACTTTCAATAATAAAAAACAATAGGAGAATAATTAATGTGTACAGATTGCGGATGCAGTATTACAGACAGTACTATGGCGCACAGCCATGAACACGGACACGATCACAGCCATGAGCACCAGAAGGCGCATGAACATTTGCACCACAACCCGCAGCTCAACGATGCCAAGACCATTTCGGTGATACAGAAGATACTGGACAAGAACGATCACGAGGCCGATCACAACCGTGCGCACCTTGAGAAAGCTGGGGTACTGGGTATCAACCTGATGAGCTCTCCGGGCAGCGGAAAGACCACACTGCTGGAGTACCTGGCAGATGTGGCGCCGTTCAGGTTCGGTGTGGTCGAAGGTGACCTGGAAACCAACCGCGATGCGGACAGGCTCAAAGCCAAAGGGATCATTGCTGAGCAGATACAGACAGGAAGCGCGTGCCATCTCGATGCCTTCATGGTACATAAAGGCTTGCATCATATTCCTCTCGCGGAGGTTGATGTGCTGTTTGTCGAGAATGTCGGCAATCTGGTCTGTCCGGCAAGCTATGATGTCGGGACACATCTGAATATCGTACTGGTTTCCATTCCCGAAGGCGAGGACAAGATCGCCAAGTATCCTGTGATGTTCCGTCAGGCTGACCTCATACTCATCACCAAAACGGACCTGTTGCCATATTTCAAGTATGATATAGAGGCGGAGAAAAAAGAAGCCAGACGTATCAAGCCGAATGTGGACATTCTGGAAGTAAATGTGAACGATATAGACAGTGTCAAGGCTGTGGCCGATTGGATCGAATTCAAACGTAAAATGCGAAATTGATATTGAAGGTATATTCGTCAAGTACTCTGGCAGTCGCAAACGCAAGTGCCCTTCAGGTTGAGTGCTTTTTTGTCGCACTTAACAAATATACGAGAAGATAAATCAAAAAAAGGAAAAAGTATGTGTCTTTCCATTCCAAGTAAAGTGGTAAAGGTTTCCGAAGACAAAACCATGTGTACCGTCGATACGCTGGGGGTGCAGCGCGATGCGAACCTCATGATGATGGATGATGACGATGTCAAAGTGGGCGATTATGTCCTGCTGCATATCGGTTTTGTGATGAACAGGATTGATGAGGAGGAGGCGCTGGCTTCCATAGAGACCTATCGGGAGATACTGGAGATCATGGATGAGGAGGAGCGGCGGCAGACGATCCTTGAGGGTGACAACTGCCCTGAACGGGGCAACGCGTAGGGTGGGTTCACCCACCTTTATCAACGGTGGATAAATCCACCCTACGGGAAAAAAGATGAAAGAACTGGAACTGAAAAACCTTTACGATGACTTTCGTGATGGGGAGACCATCAAAGCATATGCAAAGCGGATTGCTGAAGATGCGGCAAAGCTGGAGCGGCCCATTAACATCATGGAGGTGTGCGGCGGGCATACGCATACCATTATGAAATACGGCTTGCCGCAGCTGATGCCTGAAAACATCAACTTCATTCACGGACCCGGCTGTCCGGTCTGTATTATGCCCAAAGAGCGGATAGACCATGCTTATGTGCTGGCGATGCAGCCAGATGTCATACTGGTGACGCTGGGAGATATGATCAAGGTGCCCGGAAGCAACGGAAGCCTACAGGATGCACGGAGCAAAGGGGCGGATGTGCGCTTTGTCTATTCGCCGATGGAGTGCCTGAAGATCGCCGAGGAGAACCCTGACAGAACGGTGGTCTTCTTTGCCATCGGTTTCGAGACGACTACCCCTATGACCGCGGTACTGCTTGAGCAGGTGATCGAAAAAGAGATATCCAACATCCTCTTCCACATCAACCATGTCACGGTTCCTGAGGTGATGAAAGAGCTTATCGACAGCCGCGATGTGCATGTGGACTCCTACAACAATAAGATAGACGCTTTTCTTGGTCCAAGCCATGTTTCCGTCATCAGCGGTGCGAAGATCTACGAGAGGTTCCCCCGGGAGTATGGCCGTCCGGTCGTGGTCTCCGGTTTTGAACCGGTAGATGTGATGGAAGGCATCAGTATGATCGTCAGGCAGTTCGTTGAGAAGCGCTGCGAGCTTGAAGTGCAGTATAAAAGAGTAGTCACCTATGAGGGTAATCTCAATTCACAGGCATTGATGGAGAAGTATTTTGACAAAATAAGTCTTTTTCGATGGCGGGGGTTGGGAAATGTACCCGACAGCGGTCTGAAACTCAAGGATGAATTTTCCCAATATGATGCGGAAGTAGCCTATAATGATGTGCTTCCCATCGCGGAGATAGAAGACCACAAGCTCTGTATCTGCGGAGATATTCTCCGAGGGATGGCAAAACCGCCGGAGTGTACTATTTTTGGTACGGCATGCAAGCCTACAACACCTATCGGGTCTTGTATGGTGAGTTCGGAAGGGGCCT
>JALSTF010000056.1 GCA_026983895.1 Sulfurovum sp. | reverse complement strand
GAGATCATCGAGCAGATGGAAGAGAATGGACAGCTTGATATGCTGACTAAAAAAGAAGCATTGATGCTCCTTAGAAAAAAAGAGAAACTCAGCTCTTATCTCGAAGGTTTCAGACATATGAAGAAATTGCCTGAGTTGATGTTCGTTATCGATGCAGTGAAAGAGAACATCGCTGTAAAAGAAGCGAAAAGAATGGGTATGAAGGTCATCGCACCGCTCGATACCAACTGTGACCCTGACGTGATCGACTATCCGATCCCGGGTAACGATGATGCGATCAGATCGATCAACCTTTTCTGTAGAGAAATGGCTGATGCTATCATCGAAGGTAAAGCAGCATATGCAGAAGCCAACGGCGGTGAAGCAGAAGAAGTATCTGCAGGCGAAATGGAAACAGTGATGGCTGAAGCAGCAGCGGAAGAAGCAGCTGCACCTGCAACGGAAGCAGAGGTAGAAAAGCTTGCCGAAGAGAAAGCGGCACCCAAAGCAGCGGCGACTGAAAAAAAAGGTGATGACCTTACCAAGATCGCAGGTGTCGGCAAAGTCTATGCAGGCAAACTCAATGATGAAGGTTTCTATACATTCGAAGATGTTGCGAACATGACAGATGAGCAGATCCAGGTCATGGAAGAGAAGTACAGTTTCAAAGGAAACTTCAAAGATGCAGTAGCATCTGCAAAAGAATTGGCAGGAGCGTAAGAATGGCAAATTTCGGACCAAAAGATATCAAAAAACTCAGAGAAATGACCGATGCAGGGATGATGGACTGTAAAAAAGCCCTTACTGCAGCGGACGGCGATATGGACAAAGCGGTCGAGTGGCTGAGAGACCAGGGCCTGGGAGCAGCTGCGAAAAAAGCCGGAAAAGTAGCGGCTGAAGGTGCGATCGGTGTAAAAGTAGAAGGTCACAAAGCAGTGATCGTCGAGATCAATTCCCAGACAGACTTTGTAGCGCAGAACGACAAGTTCAAAGAAGTGCTCAATACTGTAGTCAACCATGCTTTTGAAAACAATCTTCCTGATGCTGAAGCGATCAACGCTTCCGAGATCAACGGCCAGCCTTTTTCCGAGTATCTTTCACTCCAGATCGCTACGATCGGTGAGAATCTTGTGGTAAGAAGAGCAGCACTGATCAACGGTGATGAAAAAACAGCTGTAAACGGGTATGTGCACTCAAATGCACAGAACGGTGTGATCATCGAAGCGAAATGCGACTCTGAAAAGACAGCTGAAGCAATGACACCTGTATTGAAAGAAGTGGCTATGCATGCGGCCGCTATGGCTCCAAGTACGCTCTCTTATAAAGACTTTGATCCCAAGTTCGTAGAAGAAGAGACGAAAGGAAGGATCGTTGCGATCGAAAAAGAGAATGAAGAGCTGAGACGTTTGGGTAAAACGGAAAAGAACATTCCTCAA
The DNA here is from genome assembly GCA_026983895.1 of Sulfurovum sp. GTDB lineage: Bacteria > Campylobacterota > Campylobacteria > Campylobacterales > Sulfurovaceae > Sulfurovum. Next base: position 2,918 of record JALSTF010000056.1, on the reverse strand, counting down.
TATATCTCTATGAGCCAGTTGACCGATGAAGTGATGGCTGCGGCTGAAGAAGCACTCAAAGAAGAGCTTAAAGCAGAAGGCAAACCAGAAAAGATCTGGGACAGAATTCTTCCGGGTAAAATCGCGAGATTTATCTCCGACAACACGACTTTGGATCAGGAACAGTGTCTTCTTGACCAGAAATTCGTTATGGATGACAGCAAGACTGTACTTGAATATGTTCAGGAAAAAGCGAAAGCTGCCGGCGGAACTGCCGATATCGTTCACTTCGTAAGACTTGAAGTAGGCGAAGGTATCGAAGTCGAAGAAGAAGATTTCGCTGCTGAAGTCGCTGCACAAATGGGTAAATAGTTCTTCTGTTTATCCCCTCTTTGAGGGAGTTTGCGCAGTCATTGACTTGACGTAAACGCCTTCGAAACACCCCTCAAATATACTTTAGAATGATCAGTTTTGGTAGGGTTTTGTCCCATGACAACACCTTTAGCTTGCATATGGGTGTCGTGAGGGCACAATATCCTGCAATTTTATGTTAGAATAAGCCAATTTATTTTAAGGCCTATCATGTCACAACCTCTTTTGACAGCTGTAAATCTTTCCCACAGTTTTGACTATATGCTTTTTGAAAATATCGATCTGGCGGTATATCCGGGAGAGAGTATCGCTATTGTCGGACGGAGCGGTTCGGGAAAATCGACACTCCTGCATATCTTCTCGACCTTTCTCAAACCAAATACCGGCAGCGTAACACTTCTCGGACATGACCTGTATACCCTCAAAGATGATCAGATCGAATCATTGCGCCGTTACGATATAGGGATCATTTTCCAGTTCCATTATCTTTTCAAAGGAATGAGCGCACTGGAGAATATCGATGTGGCCACGATGCTTTCTGGAGAAGATATGGATCAAGAGATCCTGGAAAAACTTGAAATCGCACATTTGATGGCGCACAAAACCTCCGAACTTTCCGGCGGCGAGCAGCAGAGAGTCTCCATTGCAAGGGTATTGAGCAAAAAACCCCGCATTATTTTTGCAGATGAACCAACGGGCAACCTGGACAAAGAGACTGCCGAACTGGTCATGGATGTCCTGGGTGACTATATTGAAAAGCAGAATGGGGCCCTGGTACTTGTAACCCATGATGAAAATATGGCGGCACGCTGCAATAAGCTCTATACACTGGAAGAGAAGGCATTGTCGTTAAATGAAAATTAATATCCTGCACGCCGCATATACAGGAGGAATGATCCTTCTGGCCTTTACAGCCGCCCTTGTAGTCACGAAGACACTTTCGAAGTATGTGGAAGAACGAAAGAAGAAAAACAATAAATAAGGCCCTTTGAGCGGCCCTGATATTATTTCGCCTGAGCGATCAGTACGCCTTCGAGCAGCTTATCGATATCTCCGTCAAGAATGGCATCCACGTTGGTGAAAGCCTGGCCGCTTCGGGTGTCTTTGACCTGCTGGTAGGGCTGCATGACGTAGGAGCGGATCTGGTGTCCCCAGCCTATGTCTGATTTTTCCACACCGTCTATCTCCGCCTGTTTCTTCGCCATTTCGTACTCGTAGAGGCGCGACTTGAGCATCTTCATGGCCGCAGACTTGTTCTTGTGCTGGGAACGGTCGTTCTGGCACTGTACCACGATGCCTGTGGGTTCATGGGTAATGCGGATAGCCGACTCGGTCTTGTTGACGTGCTGTCCGCCTGCACCTGACGCGCGGTAGGTGTCGATGCGGAGGTCCTTGTCCTCTATCTCGATGTCGATGTCATCATCGATCTCAGGGGAGACCATGACAGAGGTAAAGGAGGTGTGGCGCTTGGCATTGGAGTCGAAAGGGCTGATGCGCACCAGACGGTGGATGCCGTTCTCGACCTTGAGGTAACCGTAGGCATTCTCCCCCTTGATGATGAAACTCACATCCTTGATGCCCGCCTCTTCGCCAGGCTGGTAGTCGAGCACTTCGACCTTGAAGCCGTGGCGCTCCGCCCAGCGCAGATACATGCGGTAGAGCATACTTGCCCAGTCCTGGCTTTCGGTACCGCCTGCACCCGGATGGATGGAGACGATGGCATTGTTGGCGTCATGCTCGCCGCTGAGCATCATCTGTACTTCAAGTGCATTGATACGTTCATCGAGAGAGTCGGCATCTTCAAAAAGCATTTCGAGTGTCTCTTCATCTTTTTCGGCTTTGGCCATTTCAAAGTATTCGAGTGCATCGTTCACTGCGTCGTTGGCGTTATTGTATGTTTCCAAAATGCGTTCTGTCCGGGTCTTCTCCTGGGAGATCTTGCCTGCATTTTCCGCATCGTTCCAGAAGTCTGGGTCCTGCTGCATGGCGTCGATCTCGTTGAGACGTTCCTGCAGCTGATCGGGTTTGACAATATTGGTGATATTCTCCATCTTTGTGGAAAGGTTTTTGAGCAATTCTCCGTATTCGTATGCGTCCATTCGAAAAGTTCCTTTTCGAAAGTGGGTAGTGGGTAGTGGGCAGTGGGCAGCAAGTTCCCACATATCCACTGTGCCTTACACACTTTTTTAGGCGTATTTTATCAGATGAATGCAAAATAGGGGGTTATTTGGATTGACTATTTTCTAAAAGTATGGTAAAGTATGGTAAACAAAGCAAGGAGATACATCATGACCAAAAAAGTAACCGTTACCCTCGAAGAGAGCCTAATAGAAGAACTTGGAGCGCTTGCTGAAGAGACAGGCAAGAAAAAAGCACAGGTTATCAGGGAGGCGTTGCAGGACTATTTCGATGTCAATAGTGTAACCAAAACGGTACAGGCATACAAAATGGGTACGCTCGAAACACTTTCTCATGACGATGTGAGGAGAGAACTTGGGTTATAAGATAGAGTACGACCCCAAAGCGTTCAAACAGCTTCAAAAACTTAATAAACACGAAGCTTCCAA
>JALSTF010000055.1 GCA_026983895.1 Sulfurovum sp. | reverse complement strand
GTTTAAGTGAGGGGTCTTTCTGCATCGCTTCATCAAACAGTTTTGTTGCTTTTTTCAATTGCTCTTCTGCTTTTGAAGTTTCATTTTTTTCTAAATATGCCATCGCTTTGACTGTAGACTGAAGGGCTTGTGTTACTTCTTTCGGCGCTTTTGATGCATGTTCTTTTGCCTGCTTGATCTCTTTTTCAATAAGACGGTGTGTTTTTAACAATCCAACTGATTTGAAATAGTCCAACTGTTTTTTGGTAAGATGATCAGGAGAATGAGAAAGTGCCCAAAAAGAATGGATGGTCTGGTCGGTCTTCACCTTTGCATCGGCTGTATGGTGCTCTGTTAAAGAGGCTGCGTAAACGGAACTGCCTGCTATGAGAAATGAAGCGGCAACTGAAAGTAAGATATTTTTTTTCATGTGTAATCCTTTATGAAATTGAAGTTTATGGGGTAAGTATAGATGATAAAGTTTAATGGTTCTGTCAGCCAGCTGACATATAAAAAAATTTATCTTGAAATTCCAGTTTGTACCGTAACATGGTATTTAGTCAAATTGCTTGTCCGTTCCCTAAGATACGAAATTCTGATCCGAGAGCTCCTCCTTCAGTCAGAACAGGATCATACTTATAAGAAGGATCATGCCTATACCCGCAATGAAAACTGCCAGATAGAAGTAAATATTTTTATCGGTATTTATTTCATTCTGTTCAAGGTGTTTGATCCAGTTGGTGTAGTAGCGGTAGGTATAGAGTGCCAGCAGGATACCGAAAGCCACTATCGCTATGCCCAGATAGTTATAAAATGCTATATGCGAGAGCTGCGGAATGTTCGCATAGGATTTGTCTTTCACTTCAGCGGCGATAAGATGAAGAAAAAGTTCAAATTTTTCAACGATGAAACCAAGGATGATCAAAGAGATGGCCGTACCGAGCAGTGCAGTGGTCGCCCGCTCTACCGCCATCAGGTCCTTGGGGTCTATCTTATGCTTCTCAGGCTTCTCTTCTGTCTGCTTGTTTCTTCTTTTCATATCGTTCCTTTTTCCAGTAACTTTTCTATGTGAGAGAGCGAATCATGCATGTCAAAATAGGCGATGATCAGTTCAAAGATCATCCTCCAGCACAGTTCCATACAGAAAAAGAGCAAGATCACTGCGAGTGAGAATATCCATCTGTTTTTTATGCTCAGGAGAGTACTCAGATGTTTGTATCCTTTTGAGAGAAAATCCCGACTGTAAAATAGTAGAAACAAAGGTATGCCCAAAGCACCTGCATAATAGAAGAAGATCATGACAAAAGGTGTCAAAAATTTGTTAAATGTAAGATATTCCATCATATGTATGCGATCTCCTCTCTAGCGATTCCAGTTTTATAACCATTTTATACCCATAGCCCTTTTACTCCTCCTATGATGAACTGTACAGCTATGGCACCTACAATAAGCCCCATTATTCTTGTCAATATTTTCATGCCCGTAATGCCCAAAGCACCATTGATCGCCGATGCATATCTCAGTGTCATATAAACGATGATCGATGAGAAGAAAATAGAGACGGTGATAACTCCATAAGATGTCATAGTGGTGAAGTCCTGCGACAAATTGTGGTTGAGTACAATGATAGTGGCGATCACTCCCGGGCCAAAGAGGATAGGAATCCCAAGCGGAACGACTGAAACATCATCTTTGTCGGTAGCTTCATCTTTTTCCTCGGCAGTTTGGCGTGTTTTGCTGCTATGTCCGCTTGCCATATTCAGGGCAATAGTCAGCAGGAATATTCCGCCAATGACTTTCAAAGAAAGTACATTGATGCCAAAAAATTTAAAAACAAGTTCTCCGCTGTACAAAGTGATCAATGATGCAATAAAAACCGTCAATGCGGCTTTTTTCGCAATGGGCCGTACTACGGCAGGTGTCACTCCTGCAATCATGGAAATCATGATACCGGCAGCAGCTAACGGATTTAAAATAGTGATCAGAGCGATTGTGTCATGAAGTAATATGGAAGCAAGTTCTATCATTATTGTGTTTTGCTTTCCCTATAATAACATCCACTCTTTAGAGTATCCAGAGAACCGTGTTCTTTGATGTAAAGTTCTTCCAGTTCTTCCAGTCTTTCCATTTTCTGGTGGTGACTGCAGTTAAGCAGTATGAACCGGTAAGTGATCCAGATAATTAGCGGCCAGCTTGCATACCAGAGAATTGCGTCAATGTATTGCATATCAAACTCCTTTTAGTAATGGTGTGCATCGTTGCGCACTTCGTCTATGGTGATCTTGGTTCTGTTCATTGCTCGCCATGCCCAGAAGATATAGGCGAGTACGAAGGGTACCAACAAAGACACATAGGACATGGCTATCAGTGTATATCGGCTGCCTGAACTGTTTTCGATGGTCAGGGAGCTCTGCATATCAGCCAGAGAGGGGTAGAATACCGTATGATTGTAGCCCAGTATCAAAAACAGCCCAATAACGACCAGTATGGTTCCGATGCCTGAAAACCAGATACCTCTGGTGCTTTTGAACCACAGGTCGCTTGCGATTCCCCAAAGCAGAGAGAGCGCACCGACGATGATCATGAGTGCTATCCACGGCATGGCTGTAAGATTGTGCAGGAACTTGAAAGATTCCAGGTTCACGACTTTGCTTGCAGGATCATAGTTATATCCGGACATCGTAAGGATACTGCCGACTACATAGGCAAAGAGTATCAGAAAGATCCATGTCTCATATTTCAATACGGTTTTTGCACGATCCGTTACCGGTTTTTCATCTATGGCATTGATAAAGTACAAAGCCGCCTGAATACGGGCAAGAAAGAAGAGCATGAATCCAAAGGCAACGTTGAACCAGTTGAATGCCCCTTCAAGACCATAGGTTGGTTTTGTCCAGTGGGAAAGATGCATATCGTTAATGATGAAGTTTCCTCCCGTGTAGAGTGTGCCCAGAGCGATACCGATAAGGATGATCCCCAGACTTCCATTGATAAAAAGGAATATCTCATAGGTTCTGGCACCAAAAACATTGTGGGGTTTTTTGCGGTATTCGTAGGCGACAGCCTGGATGATGAAACAGAAGAGTATCGCCATCCAGACAAAATAGGCTCCGCCGAAAGTGGTGGCATAGAAGAGGGGAAATGCCGCAAACAGTGCGCCGCCGAACATGACCAGAGATGTGAACCCAAGCTCCCATTTCATTCCCAGTGCATTGACGATGAGGTCACGTTCATCTTCTGTTTTCCCCAGGGTGTAGAGCAGTGTTTGCCCTCCCTGCACAAAAGTCATAAACACAAACAGTGCAGCCAGTACGGCGACCAAAAGCCACCAGTACTCCTGCAGCATCAGATAGGATAGTTTTTCAAACATTTACGCCTCCTTGGGACCGATTTTGATCTGCGTGGTCATGATCTTGACCTCAGCGATGAGCAGAGCCGTAAAGAGCAGGGCGAACATCCAGAAAGTGATCATGACGGATGAGGTTGCTATCTGTGAGGTAGCCATACCTACGGGCAGCATATCCTGGATGGCCCAGGGCTGTCGTCCGACCTCTGCGGTGATCCAGCCGGATTCCTGTGCAATGTAACCCAAGGGAAGACTCCATAGCGCCGCTTTGAGAAAGAGGCGCTTTTGCTCCAGCGTGTTGGTCATCGTCAGGTAGAGGATGATAATGAACAGTGTAATGAACCAGAATCCCAGTGTGACCATGGTATGAAACGCATAGAAGGTCAGCGGGACATTGGGAATGACATCCGAAGGTTTCTGAAGATAACCGTATCCGAGATATTTGGCATTGGCTTCAAAGGTTTGCAGCGCAGAAGCCGCTTTTGTGGTATCACCTGATTTTTTTGCCTGTTTGTAGGCAGTGAGTGCCTCTACTGCTGTTTTTCCTTTTTCCAGTTTTGCAGCAGTACTCATAATACCATGTGCCTCATCACCGTCTATCAGCTGTTTGATACCAGGCACATAGGCATTGACATCATGAAATCCCAAGAGAGAAAGACCTTCGGGGATCTCTACTTTAAATAAAAATTCTTTTTCTGTATTGTCATATCTCTTCTTGGGATTGAGAATACCGAATGCGACGATAGGTGCCTGGGACTTACCATTGTACAAACCTTCCATGGCAGCGAGTTTCATAGGTTGGTGAAGGGCATCCTGCCGTGCAGAATCGTCTCCTGTGGTCAGATTGAAAAGAGAAACGATCAGCCCAAAACTGGCAGCGACCATGATGCTTCGTTTGGCGAACTGTATATCTCTGCGTTTGAGAAGATACCAGCTGCTTATGGAGATGACAAACAATGCAGCAAGCACATAGCCGCTGGAGATCGTATGAAGAAATTTGGTATAGGCATTCGGATTGAAAAGT
>JALSTF010000054.1 GCA_026983895.1 Sulfurovum sp. | reverse complement strand
AGAGGTGCAGACATATCCCCCCATCTCACCAACCTTGGCCTTGACCGTCGCATCTGAATTGATATAGGTGATGGGAAGGATATTTTCTTTCTCTATCCCATGTTCGACCATATAATTCACCGAATCGTCAAAATAACTTCCGTCTATCATACGGGCCATGGCACAACAGGCGATCTTTGGCATCAATACGCGTTTTTCCGGAGCAATGACCTTTACACTCTGCCCCATGAAGCCCACACCGCAAAAAACCACCCAGGGATTTTCATCCGCTTTGCATTTACGCGCCAGCTCAAGAGAATCGCCGGTGATATCCGCCATCTCGAATACTTCATCTCTCTGATAATAATGGGCCACTACCGTAACGGAAAGCTCTTTTTTAAGTCTTTCTATCTCTGCTTTATAATCAATACTCATTTCAAGTCCTTATAGAATCTGGCTATTTTAGCAAAATTCGGTTAAAATTGCACCACTTGTTTTATGGTTACTGCACTTTGGAACGCCTCGAATAAAACAAAATATATATATGGAACACTTATGAACATCAACCTTATCCTTTACCTTTCAGCCTATCTTGTCTCAGGGATACCTTTCGGATACCTTTTGGCCAAACAGTTTGCGGGAGTTGACATCAAAAATGCCGGCAGCGGCAACATCGGAGCGACCAACGTACTTCGCGTGGTCAAGGAGAAAGACCCGAAACTTGCAAAAAAACTCGGTGCGGCGACACTCTTCCTCGATGCGGTCAAAGGGATCGTGATCATTCTTATTGCTAAAATGGTTGGTGCCCCCGAAAGTGTACTCTGGACTATTGCCGTACTCTCTGTCGTAGGCCACTGTTTTTCTGCTTTCCTCATGTTTGAAGGAGGAAAAGGGGTAGCGACCGGCTTTGGTGTCCTGCTTGTCATGATGCCCATTCCTGCACTCATTGCGATCGCTGTATGGCTGGGTGCAAGCAAAGGCTTGAAGATCTCTTCCCTCTCTTCCCTGATTGGCCTTGCCGCATTCATCATAGCCTCTTATATCCTCTACCCCGTGGTACCGGGCATTGGATCACATGCACCCATCTGGATCATCGCGATCATCATTTTCTACAAGCATATCCCCAATATCGTCCGCCTTGTCAAACGGGAAGAGGCAAAAGTATAGATGACCATCCATATTGAAACGCTTGCCATCGATGTGATCATCGGGCTGCTTGACTTTGAACGGGAACGTACCCAGCGTGTGGTCATCGATCTGGAAGCTTCCTATGACTATACTCCCGATATGTTCATTGACTATGCAGACATCGTTCTGTTAATGGAAAACGAGCTCAAAGAAAAACGCTATACATTGCTCGAAGATGCTCTTCTGGGACTTCACGATGCGATCTGCACGGCCTACACGCAGATACGTACACTCAAAGTGAAGATCACCAAACCGGATATTCTGCCTCATTGCCGTGTCGGCTTGAGTCATGAATGGACCATGCTTTCCGACTGACCTTCCTTTATCAATAAAGGGCATTCAAAACTCGATTTTAAAAAAACTTTCAGAAACCCTCTTTTTATGCTATAATTAAGAAAGATTTAACTTTTACACAATTTATAAAAGTGACGGAAGGGTTTACATGAGAGTATTGATCATTGAAAACGACATAGCATTGGGAAAAACACTCGCTCAACTGCTTGGGGAAAACAATTACCAGTGTGATCTGGCTGAAAATCTGGGTGATGCGAAATACTATCTTGATATACGGAACTATGACCTTGTACTGATAGGATGGGCCGGCAGCGACCACAATACATCGATCATTGCAGATATCAAGAAGGATGCGCACAAAACATCGGTCATCATTCTTTCCGAGGACAGTGACAAAGACAGTGAGATCGAAGCCCTGCGGTCAGGGGCGGATGATTTCATCCGGAAACCGCTTGATGAAGATATCCTCCTGGTCCGTATCGAAGCCAAACTGAGATTCGGGATCTCCAATATTATCGAGATCGAAGACTTGATCATCAATCCGGAAGAAGAGAAGATCATCTATCAGGGCAATGAGATTGAACTCAAAGGCAAGCCTTTCGAAGTATTGACCCATCTTGCCATGCACAAAGACCAGATCGTTTCCAAAGAACAGCTTCTTGATGCTATCTGGGAGGAACCCGAACTCGTCACACCGAATGTCATAGAGGTTGCGATCAATCAGATCCGACAGAAAATGGACAAACCTCTGGATATAACAACCATTGAAACCGTACGAAGACGCGGTTACAGATTTTGTTTTCCCAAGAAGATCACTTAATTTTTCCTTATGAAGAAGTATCAAAATGCTTCTTCATTTTTAAAAAGTCGCTGCAATTTCTTTTTTCCCTTTTTTTTAAATAAAGCATAAGGTTTATTGGGTTATAACTCGATACATAACTAACGGCTGCCTTTTCAGGGCCGACAACAGAGGAAAGAATGGCATTATTAATCACTGATGAATGTATAGCATGCGACGCCTGCAGAGAAGAGTGTCCCAACGAAGCGATCGAAGAGAATGATCCGATCTATATTATAGATGCTGACCGCTGTACGGAGTGCGTAGGACACTTCGATGAACCGCAGTGTATCGCTGTCTGCCCGGTCGACTGTATCATTTCCGATCCGGACAATGTGGAGAATATCGAAGAACTCAAGTTCAAATTCGAAAAACTTCAGGAAGAAGAGTAACCAGACCCCATGGCCAAACGAACCGCGATCATCGATATCGGTTCCAACTCCGCCAGACTCGTTATCTACGAAAAAACCAGCCGTTACGGATTTCATCTGATCTGCGAACAGAAATCGAAGGTCCGCATCGGGGAAGGTGCGTATGAAAAAGGCGGCCTTCTCCAGCCTGCAGGGATCACCCGTGCATTCCTTACCCTCCAGTCCTTTTTACATACGATAGAAAAATATCAGGCACACAGGACCGTCTGTGTTGCCACCTCTGCATTGAGGGATGCCCCCAACGGTGCCCTTTTCGTCCAATGGATCAAAAAAGAACTCGGTCTTTCCATCAGGATCATCGACGGGAAAAAAGAAGCCACATACGGTGCCATCGCCGCCAAGAACCTTCTGCCTGTAGAGAAAGCTGTGACAATAGACATCGGAGGAGGCTCTGCCGATATCGCTTTGATCGGGAAAGGAAAGATCCTCGATACCTATTCGCTGAACATCGGTACCGTCAGGCTCAAAGAGCTCTTTTTTGACAAGGAAGATTCAAGAAAAGAAGCACGCAGCAAAGCGATCGACTATATTAAAGAAGCCCTCGAAGCGCTTCCGGAACATTTTCGTTCCGAAACAGCAGTAGGGATCGGCGGTACGGCAAGGACACTGAGCAAAGGGATCATGAAGCTGCGTTCCTACCCGCTCGACAAACTGCATGCATTCACTTACGACTACGAAACCTATGCGCATTATCTTCGCAATATCACCCTCTCAAGTGCCAAAGGCCTCAAAAAGTTCAACCTCAAAAAAAGCCGTTACGACACGATCCGCGAAGGAACGCTGATCTGGAACCATATTCTCGAACATATAGGGGCACAAAAGGTCATTACGAGTGCTGTCGGTGTCAGGGAGGGGGTGTTTCTCGAACTCTCTCTCAGGCAGGAGAGGTACAGCTACCCCAGGGGGATCAATCCCAGTATTACTTCCATTCTCGACCGTTTCAAACCCTTTGTGAATATCGGATCGAAAAAGAAGCACAAACTGCATCTGGCAAAGATGCTTTATGAAGTGATGCAGCCCGAAATACAAGATGACATGCAGTACCTTCCTCAGCTAAAAGCGGCACTCAGACTCTCCAACATAGGAAAGACGCTCACTATTTACAAATCACACCAGCATGCCTTTTACATTGCGATGCAGGAGCTGAACTACGGGTTTACCCATGAAGAGATACTGCTCATCTCCCTGCTGCTCAGGATGCACGGGAAAGAGCTGCTGCACAAACCGCTCTTTCAGAGCTTTGAATCCATGCTCCCGCCCAAACAGCAGCTGCTCTGGCTCAGCTTCATCTATACACTGACCGTTTTCCTGCATGAAGCATCCAACAGTGCGAAGATCCGCTTCGAATACAGGAACCAGACCCTGCATATCAGCTCGGACAAACCGCTCTATCTGGCAAAAGAGAAGATCAAATCCCTGGAGAAACCTGTACCGTTCGCGATCATCATTCATGACAGGGACCAGATTCCAAGGAACAGGGAGCTTGGGGTATAGAAGAGGGATCAATGATCCCTGTAGGTGTGCAGTTTCTTCTTGAAGTACGCTTCGACATCGAAGAAGATCTCGCCATTGCGGTTACGGAATGTCAGATTCTTCTTGCCGAGTTTGCTTATATGGTCAAATCCCAT
>JALSTF010000053.1 GCA_026983895.1 Sulfurovum sp. | reverse complement strand
CATGGGCATAGTTAAAGACCGCCAGCCTGTCCGGTCCCAGAGAGAACGCTTTTTGCAACGTGGCTTTAAAACTTTCGAAAGTCTGGTAGGGAAGGCCGTAGATAAGGTCCACGTTAATAGAATTGATACCGTATTTGCGTGCAAGATCGACCGCCGCTTTGGTCAGCTCGTAGGGCTGGATACGGTGGATCTCCTGCTGCACTTTCGGGTCAAAATCCTGCACCCCGAAACTGATACGGTTAAAACCGTGTTTTTGGAAGACTTGCATCTGTTCTTCGTTAAAGAAGCGCGGGTCGATCTCACAGCTTATCTCGGCATCACCGCTCCAGTTGGGGAAAGTCTGCTTGACATAGGAGACGATCTCGTCGAGTTCAAAGGCTTTGTAGAAGGTCGGTGTCCCGCCGCCGAAGTGGAACTGTATCACTTCACGGTTCGTGTCCACATGCTGCGCAAGGATGTCGATCTCTTTTTTCAGGTATTCGATGTAGCTGCTGAGTTTTTCCTCTTTGGAGGTGAAGACCACGTTGCAGCCGCAGAAGTAGCAGGCACTTCGGCAGAACGGCAGGTGAATGTAGAGTGAGAGTTTGTCCGTCCCCTCATCGAGGTATTTCAGGTATCTGTCATACGTGAAGTCATCGCTGAATTCCAGTGCGGTAGGGTAGGAAGTGTATCTCGGTCCCGGTTTGGAGTATTTGCTGAATTTGTCTAAGTCTATTTGGCTCAAGGATATTCCTTTGTGGTTTAAGTCGTTCTTCTCATCGCGTAGGGTGGATTTATCCACCAAAAAATAATAAAGGTGGGTAAACCCACCCTACGCGTTCAACTGTCGTTCCGATGTGCGTCCAGCCATACCATGATCCCTTTCTGGGCGTGGAGTCTGTTCTCTGCTTCGCTGAATATGGTTTCGGAATGTTTCTCGAAGGTCTCTTCGCTCACTTCGTAGCCTCTGTAGGCAGGCAGGCAGTGAAGGAAGATCGCATCGTCTTTGGCGTGTGACATCATGGCTTCGTCGACCATGTAACCGGCAAAGGCTTTGAGGCGTATCTCTTTTTCTGCTTCCTGTCCCATGGAGACCCAGGTATCGGTCGTGACGACGTCGCATCCCTTGACCGCTTCTACCGGATCGTTCCCGAAAGTGATCTTCGCACCGCTCTCTTTGGCAATGGCAAGGGCATCTTCCACCACGGCAGGGTCACATTCGTAGCCTTCGGGAGTGGCCACCCTCAGTTCAAATCCCATTTTGGCGGCCAGCATCAGCCAGGAGTGCGTCATATTGTTCCCGTCGCCCACATAGGCGCATACCGGATTGTCCGCTTTCCCAAATTCTATCATCGTCAGGTAATCGGTCATCAGCTGTACCGGATGGTAGCTGTCGGTCAGTCCGTTGATGACGGGTACTTTGGAGTAGTGCGCGAACTCTTCGAGCTTGGACTGTTCAAAAGTACGGATCATCACCATATCCACCATACGGCTGATAACACGTGAGGTATCTTTCATCGGTTCGCCGCGTCCGAGCTGGATGTCGTTTGAGGAGAGGAAAAGCCCCACGCCGCCAAGCTGGTAGATACCGGTCTCAAAACTGACACGGGTACGGGTAGAGCTCTTCTCGAAGATCATTCCAAGCGTCTGCCGTTCCATGTAGGGCACGAACTCTTTGCGTTTTGTCTGTGCCTTGATCTTCTGCGCCAAAGCGATCATTTCGAGAAGTTCCTCTTTGCTGAAATCTTTGAGGGTTAAAAAGTGTCTCATAGGACTGTCCTTATACATCCGCACAGGCAGATGCAATTTTTAAAAGAAAATATTTTACCATAAAAAAGGTTTTAAGTCTTTAAAAAAATTTTGACAGGTGACACTACCGGTAATGTATTCTATTTTCTATCCACCCAATAATACGGTTCTCGATTCAACTGCATCACTGCCAAGATGATAATCTTTTCCTCTTTTTGGTAATAGATAATGCCAAAAGGAAAACGTGTGGTGAGACATCGTCTTATATCTTGATGCAGTACTTGCCATGCCTTTGGATATTCGAGTATCCTTTGTATGGTTTGAAAGACTTCATCTGCAAACTCAATACCGAGGTGAGATTGGCATTCCTCATAGTAGGATATAGCCTGATTGAATTCCGTTTCAGCCTCTTCGTGAAAATGGTATGTCATCATTTATGCATCAAATTTTAACCTGATTTTGTGAAATACCTCTTCTCCGTCGATGAGTTTTGCTTCGCCTGATTCTATTTGCTGTTTTCTTTTTTTTGCTTCAGCCAACCATAGGTCATCTATGGATTGATTGACAGGATGAATACTTGTAAGTAACCTGTCGATCATTTTTGTTTTTAATTCTATGGGTAAAATCTCTATCTCATCAAAAAGCTGTTGTTGGGTAAGTGCTGCCATGATCCATCCTTTTTGTTTAGAGGTATCTTTTATTATAACCAAATTATTGTTGCAGTAGAAGAGCCGCTTCTTTCGCATGATAGGTGATGATGATATCCGCACCGGCGCGTTTGAAGCCAAGCAGGGTCTCCATCATGACCTTCTCGTAGTCGATGACACCGGCTTTGGCGGCCATTTTGAGCATGGAGTATTCGCCGCTGACATTGTAGACGGCCAGAGGCAGGGTCGTGTTGTTCTTGACGTCGCGGATGACATCCATGTAGGCGAGGGCGGGTTTGACCATGAGGATGTCCGCGCCCTCCTGCTCGTCCGCTACGCTTTCGGCGATGGCTTCGGTCCGGTTGGCAGGGTTCATCTGGTAGCTTCTTCTGTCACCGAAAGAGGGGGAACTCTCTGCCACGTCACGGAAAGGCCCGTAGTAGGCGGAGGCAAATTTGGTCGAGTAGCTCATGACGGGAAGGTTGACGAACCCTGCGCTGTCGAGGCCTTTCCGGATGGCCTGGATCATTCCGTCCATCATCCCGCTGGGCGCGATCATGTCGACACCGGCTTTGGCGTGTACGACGGCCTGTTTTGCCAGGTTGTCGAGCGTAATGTCATTGTCGACGGTCTCAAGTACCGGGTCGAGTACACCGCAGTGTCCGTGGTCGGTGTATTCGCAGAAACAGAGGTCTGTGACAATGAACATGTCCGGATGGGCCGCTTTGACCGCACGCACGGTCTGGGCGATGATCCCGTGTTCGCACATCGCGTCGCTTCCTACGCTGTCTTTCACATCGGGTATCCCGAAAAGGATGATGGCTTTGATGCCGAGGCTTTTGAGCGTGTCGCACTCTTTGACGATCTCGTCGATGCTCATCTGGTAGACTCCCGGCATGGAGCCGACTTCGTCTTTGATGCCCTCTCCGCTTCGTGCAAAAAGCGGATAGATAAAATCATTGACGCTCAAATGCGTCTCCTGCAGAAGGTCTCTGAGGACGGGGTGTATCCTTTTTCTTCTAAAACGTGCGAACAACATGGTTTCTCTCTTTCTTAAGGCTTTTCAGCATTTTACACTAATTATCAATTGTTAATTATTAATTGTTCATAATTTTTGTATACTTCCACCATGAAAAATATCGAAATCTCACAGATCGCTACTTTACCGACCAGATACGGCACTTTCAAAATACAGGCTTTCAAGGATGCACTGGGCAAGGAGCACCTCGCGCTTTTTACCGATGACCTCTGCGATGCACCCATCGTGCGTGTGCACTCGGAGTGCCTGACGGGGGATGCCCTGGGCTCTGTCAAATGCGACTGCGGCGAACAGCTGCATTTTGCCCTGAAGCTCATTGCCAAAGAGGGCGGGATGCTCATCTACCACCGCCAGGAGGGCCGGAACATCGGTCTGCTCAACAAGGTCAACGCCTACGCCCTGCAGGACAAAGGCTACAACACGGTCGAAGCGAACCACCAGCTGGGTTTCTCCGCCGATGAACGCACCTATGAGATCGTCGAGTTCATCCTGAACCATTTTGGCATCACAAAGCTCAAACTCCTCACAAACAACCCCAAAAAGATCGAAAGCCTCCCCGACATAGAGATCGTAGAGCGCATCCCCATCCGGATAAAGCCCAACCCCTACAATGAGAAATACCTGCAAACCAAAAAAGAAGAACTGGGGCATTTCCTGTAACCCTGTTTGGATGAACGGTATTTTGGGTTGTCTTCAATGTTTGTATTTCGTTTTGACGTTTGGCAGTGCCAAACCTACAGGATAATGATATTTCAATGACATTCCTGTGTTATTATTGCCTTGAGAACGCTGATTTATACTGTTTTATATTGGTTTAAAACCAAACAAAGTATAATAAAAAATTAAATGCGTCAATAGAAAAGTACAACGCCACCCCTGTCGCGAGGCAGGTCCGGAAAGCCATGGGTCTTTGATGTTCCCCCCCACGGGAGCAAGTGAGAAGATCGCCAGGCTGCCTCATCAG
>JALSTF010000052.1 GCA_026983895.1 Sulfurovum sp. | reverse complement strand
GCACTCATTGAAGAAGCAAAGAGGCTTGCATGATCAATACACTTTATTTCACCTTCACAGACAAGGCCATTCAAAAAAAAGCGTTTGATGCCATTGTTAAAGAACAGGAGCATATCGGATACTACAACCTGCCGGATCAGGACATTGCACCTATTCTGGAGTACTGCAGCACCATATCTGAGGCAATAGACACTATTGCCGTTATCGGGATCGGGGGCAGTTCTCTGGGTGCCAAAGCTGTGTATGAGTTTATCAGACCCAACAAAAGCATGAAAAGAAAACTCTATTTCTTTGAAAGTACAGATCCCGTCAACATTACAACACTGCTTGAAAAGATCGATCTTTCCAGGACCCATTTCCTTGTGATCTCCAAATCCGGAAGTACCGTAGAAACATTCTCTGTGTACAAATATCTCTATGCTCTGCAAACGGATATCTCCTCTTTCACCTTCATCACCGACCCCGGATCAGCACTTGAAAACTATGCCCATGAGGCAGGTGCTTCCGTACTGCATTTACCCAAAAACGTAGGAGGCAGGTTTTCTGTACTCTCTACCGTCGGCCTGCTTCCGCTTGCACTGTGCGGCATAGATATAAAGGCACTTCTGGAAGGTGCAAAAGGTCTCAAAGAGAGCTTTTTCAACGACGGGTATATGAAAGGTATACTGCTTGAAAAAGCATCGTTCTATGCCAAACACCATGCCCAGTACCACATCAACTGTATCTTTGCCTACTCCGAATCACTCAAATACTTCTGTGAATGGTATGTGCAGCTCTGGGGAGAGAGTCTTGGTAAACATCAGAGACACTCCGCTTTCAATGTCGGCCTCACTCCCATAGGCCTCATCGGCCCTAAGGATCAGCACTCCTTTTTGCAGCTCATTATGGAAGGGACACGGGACAAGTCGGTCACTTTCATCAAAATAGAGGATTTTCAGGACACACTCACCATTCCGAATGTTTCTCTGCCGCATATGGAAGCGCTCGACATGCTCAATGACCTGCCTTTCGCAAAACTTATCAACATGCAGTGTGATTCCGTCATCGAAGCCCTCCATGAACAAAATGATATCCCCTTGGATACACTGACTCTGTCCAATATATCAGAATCGAACATCGGTGCATTGATCTTCTACTACGAACTTCTTACCTCCCTTGTAGGAGAACTCATCGATGTCAACACCTACGACCAGCCGGGTGTGGAAGCCGGGAAGGTTATTTTGAAAAAGAAACTTTCTCAAAAGATGTAATCTTAAAGAGTGTTCCTCATCAGGAAAGCTTCATATTGGCAAGTTTTCGGAATGCTTCAGAATTTTCAAGAAGTTCCGAGTATCGTCCCCGGCTGACTATTTTTCCCTCTTCGAACACAAGGATTTCATCGGCATGTTCAATACTGCTGAGGCGGTGTGCCACGATAAAGGTGATCATGTCATTCTTGATACCATCGAGTGCCTGCTGTATCGCTTTTTCGCTCTTGTTGTCCAGTGCCGATGTAGCTTCGTCCAGTATGAGTATCTCAGGATCCTTGTAGAGCGCACGTGCCAATGCAATACGCTGCCTTTGGCCTCCGCTCAGATTGGTACCGAATTCATCGAGTTTCGTTTCGATACCTTCCGGAAGTTTGGCAACGAAATCCCAAATAAAAGCTTTTTTCAAAGCCGCTACGATGCGCTCCTCATTCCGTTCCCTGCCATACGTGATATTATGTGCAATCGTATCCTGAAAAATAAAAATACGCTGCGTCACAAAGGCGATCTTGTCATGCAGGGACGGCAGGGTATACTCCTGAATAGGATGCCCATTGATCAAGATCTCTCCGGCACTTGCATCATAAAAGCGTACCAGCAGATTGATGAAGCTGCTCTTCCCTGCCCCGCTGTCCCCTACAAGGGCATAAACCTTTCCTTTTTTCGCTTCAAGACTGACATCATCCAGTGCAGGAATTTTATTGTAATGCAGAGAAACGTGATTGAAATCGATCTTTTCAACATGCTCCAAAATCAATTTTCCGGAAACGATCTGGGGAGTGACACCGAACAGTTCATCGATACGTTCTGTTGCAGCCAAAGCGTCCTGCATCTGGTTATGGATATTGGAAAATTTCTTGATCGGGTCATAAAGCATGAAAAGTGCCGTGATAAAAGCGAAAAAAGTACCGACCGTCATATGGCCGTCAATGACTTCATTCGCCCCGACATAAATGGCTACAGCGATCGCAATGGATCCAAAGAACTCCAGTACGGGACTTACCAACGCATTGATCTTGCTTTGTTTCATGGAAAGCTTGAAGAAATGCATATTTTCACGGCTGAAACGCTGCTGTTCGAACTGCTGTGAAGAGTTGGATTTGATGATCTCTATATTGTTGAAGATCTCTGTCAGACGGGAGGTAAGATCGGCCGCACTCTCCTGTGAACGTGTCGAATACCGCTTCATTCTTTTGGCAAGCATTTGAAGAGGCAGAAGTGCCAAAGGCATGACGACCAAAAAGTAGAAAGCAAGTTTGGGGCTCTGATAAATCACATATCCGGTCAAAGAAACGATCAGCATCGCATTGATGAGTACATTGGGGATGAGAGAAGAAACAACATTCTGAATACGTGTGATATCATTGGTCGTTCGGCTCAGCAGTTCTCCGTTCCTCATCTGGTTCAAGTAGGCCATATCCTGCTGCATGAGATGAAGAGAAAGTCTGTTGCGCATTTTTCTGACGATATCATTCCCGATATAGATAGTATAGTAAGTCTGTACGAATTTGCCGGCAGACTTGAGAAAAAAGACACCTACGATCGCAAAAGGGATCAGAACAAGCATTTCCCTGTCTTTGTTGATGAAAATATCATCCATCACAGGTTTCAGCAAATGTGCAGAAGCTGTCGTACCCACAGCTACAGCGATCATCCCCAACACAGCAAAAAGAAATTCTTTTTTGTAGTCGGAAAAATAAGGGTAGAAGTATGTGAAGAGTGCTTTCATTTTACTACAACTTCTTTTCTTTTGCTTTATATGCAAGATTTCGTTCATACAATTTCATATATTTGTAGAAATTCTCCATCATGTTCGTATAGGCCATGATCAGGCCGGGATAGCCGTCCATAAATCCCAACTTCAAAAAATACTTTCTAATGAATGTAAATGTGGAATTCCCGACCGCTTTCAAAGGAGAGGAGGAGCACTTCCCGGCATTCTGTTCGGCAAAAAGTGTCGAATAATGATCTGCTTTGATAATAAATTCGGAAATTGAACTGTAACGCAGATGCCTAACCGCAATATTTAAATATACTTCTTTCAATCCTTCTGTCACAACGCCCTCATGGACCATACTGTCATCAAGATTCGTTCTCGTCCGATTATATATCCGGGGCAGGATATCGTTGCTCCATCCGTACTTGATCTCTCTGTTCCGGTAGTAATTGATACGCTTGATCGAATAGACCGTA
>JALSTF010000051.1 GCA_026983895.1 Sulfurovum sp. | reverse complement strand
GAGGCTGGACCGGTATCGAGCCCCATCCAGTCATGCGGGATCTCCTGAGAGGGAAGATACTTCACGGCTGTATTTTCAGAAAATTCCGGGGCTACCACGAAATCTACAGGAAGATAGAATTTTACGCCCAAGGCGTGCGCTTTCTCCATAATATCCCTGGCTTCACCTATAAGATCATCCTCCACAAGGGATTTGCCTATCTCATATCCCTGTGCCTTGAGGAAGGTAAAGGCCATTCCTCCCCCAATAATCACTTTATCCACTTTGTTCAGCAGATTGGTCAGCGCCTGGAGTTTTCCCGATACCTTCGAACCGCCGACAACAGCAATAAAAGGTCTTACCGGATTATCAAGTACCCGGCCAAAGAAATTTACCTCTTTGGCCATCAGGAAACCTGCTGCTTTGTGTTCTTTATCGAACTGCTGTGCGATAGCATAAATAGAAGCATGTTTTCTATGGCAGGCTCCGAATGCATCATTGATATAAATATCTGCGAAGGAGGCAAGTTCTTTGGCAAAGGCTTCATCGTTACTCGTTTCACCTGCTTCATACCGCAGGTTCTCCAGCATCAGCACATCTCCTGCTTTCAGTTGCGCAGCTTTTTCTTTGGCATCGGGACCTACCACATCATTGGCCATATAAAGTTCATTTTTGATCTTCAGCAAGGTATGCAGTCTTTTGGCCACAGGCTTCAAAGAATATTTCTCCTCATATTTTCCCGGTTCCGGCCTTTCATAATGTGAGGCAAGGACGATCCTGCAATCCCTGTCTATACAATAGCGGATCGTTTGCAGGGCGGAACGGATCCGTCTATCATCAGTAATATTCCCAAACTCATCTTTGGGTACATTGAAATCACATCGTATAAATACTCTTTTCCCATCGATATCGATATCTTTTACTGTTCTCATTGTTTCACTTTACTCTTTATTTTTTACTGATATGTACAGCCATATCGACCAGTCTGCAGGAATATCCCCATTCATTGTCATACCAGGAGAGGACCTTGACCATATTGCCGCCGATCACCTGTATGGTATCGAGCGCGACTACAGAGCTGAGCTCTTCGCCTACGAAATCCTGTGACACCCTGTACTCCTCATCTACACCGAGGATCCCTTTGTGCGACCCTTCGCTGGCGATCTTGAACGCTGCTTTGACTTCATCGAGGATCACTTCTTCCTTCAGTGTAACGGTCAAGTCCACCATGGAGACATCGGGAGTCGGTACCCGGATAGCCTGGCCGTTGAGCTTGCCTTCAAGCTGGGGAAGCACTTTGGAGATGGCTTTGGCCGCCCCTGTGGTCGTAGGCAGAATATTCACGGCTCCCGCACGTCCTTTTCTCGGATCCTTCTTATGTTTTGCATCGAGGATAGGCTGGGAAGAGGTATAGGAGTGAATGGTAGTCATCAATCCTTTTTCGATCCCGAAAGCATCTTCCAGGACTTTGGCAACAGGCGCCAGCCCGTTGGTCGTACAGCTTGCATTGGAAACGATCGCCTCGCCGGCATACTCATCTGCATTGGCACCAAGAACGAATGTCGCCGTATCATCTTTCGCCGGTGCAGAAAAAAGTACTTTTTTCAAACCGTTATCCAGATAGGGCTGCACTTCATCTGCCGTCAGGAATGCTCCTGTACATTCAAGTACCATTTCTGCCCCGCAGGAAGCAAAATCAAGCTTCTCCAATGCACGCTCCGCAAAGATCTTCGCTTTTGTACTGCCTATAGTGACATATCCGTCTTTTACCGATATATCATTCCGTCTTCCATGTACGGAATCATACTTGAGGTTATACTCAAGCATCTCTTCCGTACCGCTGGCATTGACAGCAACAAGCTCGATATCATCTCTGTCAGCGATGATGCGTGCCACACATCTTCCAATTCTTCCCAACCCGTTGATCGCCACCTTTACAGCCATTATCCATCCTTAGTCAAAACTATGTTAAAATTACGCAATTTTACAGTAAATGAGGTTAGCATTTGGTTAATCAGCCCAAGCCTACAGCCGCTATATTCGGGGGGAGTTTCGACCCTCCTCACCAAGGACATCAGAAGATCGTCCAAAAGGCTGTCGATACACTGAAAATGGATCTGCTTATCATTCTTCCTGCCTACAGGAACCCTTTTAAAGATTCATCGATGGCACATGCTCAAAAACGGCTGGAATGGTGCCATCATCTTTTTGATGATACTCCCAAAGTGGTCGTTGATGATTATGAGATCTCTCAAGGCAAAAGTGTTCGTACTTCACAAAGCATCAGGCATTTCAATGCACAGTATGATGTCAAGTATCTTATTATCGGGGCGGACAACCTGTCAACATTGACACAATGGCATGAATTTGAATGGTTGAACAAAAGAATCACCTGGGTGATCGCTACACGAGAGGGATATCCGATCCAGACAGAAATGTTGAGATCATGGAGGATTCTGGAAGTGGATATTCCTGCCAGTTCAACAGCTGTCAGGGAAGAACAAAAGCTACACGATATTGACAGTAAAATCAAACAATCGGTCCACGAGACCATAAAGGATAAAAATACATGACAATCGATGAAAGAATAGAGAATATCGTCAAGATACTGGATGAGAAGAAAGCCGAAGAGATCGAAGTGTTCAACCTTGAGAATGCGGACTATATCGCTAATTATGTGGTCATTGCCAACTCACTGAACGGGAAACATACCATCGCACTCTTCGAACACCTGAAAAAAGACCTCAAACCGCTTGGAGAGACTTTTTTGGCGACCGATATCAGCGATGACTGGGTCGTAGCGGACCTTGGTGATATATTGATCCATATTATGATCCCCGAATACAGACAGCGTTATTCTCTTGAAGCTTTTTTAAGTGAATTGGTGGAAAAACAGAAAGCAGGCTAAGAAGCTTAGAAGAGCTGCCGCCAGATATCCTCATAGCGCGACCCGCCGATCAGCGAGAAGAGCACGAAGGAGATCGGTACGATCAGAGGAGAAAAGATCACCCACCAGACGTAACGGCCCCGAAGCATATAGTAGACAATGCCTCCCCATGCAAAAAAACCCAGCACGATATTCATTATCTTCAGAGGAAAAATAGCGATGGAAACACGAAAACCGACCCATAAAATATAAAGCATCACGCTAAAGCTTACCAGGGTAATGAGAAGTTTTTTAAGGTCCCTGTTCTTGCTGTAAGCGAAGAACATCGTGCCGAATGTCACCACGATCGCCAGGATGATCACTGTTTTCATACTTTTTTCCTCATTAGAGTCTGTCCACGACCTGAATACCGAGGATCTTAAGCCCCTGCCTGATGGTCCGTGCCGTCATGTCTGCCAGTTCAAGGCGGGAATGTTTTGTTTTTTCGTCGACCCCTTCTTTAAGAATGGGGTTTTGCTCATAAAAACGCATAAAGAGAGTCACCAGTTCATACAGATAGGTCGTGATCTGATTGGGGGCTGCATCCTCAGCTGCCCTTTCCAGTATCTCTTCAAAACGCAAAAGCATGACACACAAACGGTGTTCAAGTACATCACCGATCATGATCTCTCCATTGATTTCACCACCGTAGCGTCGGAAGATACTTTGGATCCTCGCATAAGCATACTGCATGTAGAGGGAAGTATTCCCTTCAAAGGAAAGCATTTTGTCCCAGTTGAAAATGTAATTTGATTCACGGTTAATGGAGAGGTCCGCATACTTTACCGCGCCGATCCCGATGATCTTGGCGAGCCGCTCCACTTCCTCGTTGCTGTATAGCTCTTTTTCTTTGATCGCCGCTTTTGCTTTGATGACCGCTTCATCCAGCAGATCAATCAATTTCACTGTTCCGCCGTCACGTGTCTTGAACGGTTTCCCGTCCGGTCCCATCATCGTACCGAAAGCAATATGTTCAAGCAGAACATCTTCAGGGACAAAACCGGATGCTTTGGCTACTTTGAAAACCTGCTTGAAATGCTCTCCCTGTCTGGCATCGACCACATAAGAAATACGTTTTGCTCCCAGGACATTGGCCCGGTAACGCAGGGCAGCAAGGTCCGTTGTTGCATACAGATAGCCTCCGTCACCTTTTTGTACGATCACCGGTATCTCTTCACCTTCAAGAAAAACACACTGTGCCCCGTCACTTTTTTGCAGCATTTTCACTGCATCCAGCGCATCTATCACTTTGGGCAGCTCTTCATTGTAAAAACTCTCAGCTCTGACATGCTCGCGTGTCAAATGGACATCAAGCTTCTCATAGACCTCTTCACAGTGACCCAGTGAGATACTGATGAATTTCTGCCAAAGGTTCAGACAGTGTGCATCGCCGCTCTGTATCCTGACCACATATTCTCTTGCTTTGTTCGCGAATGACTCATCTTCATCAAAACGCTTCTTCGCATCTTTGTAAAACTCTTCCAAAT
>JALSTF010000050.1 GCA_026983895.1 Sulfurovum sp. | reverse complement strand
GTTGGCATTGATGATATGCGGGGAGAAAGGGATGTCGATATACCCTTTTTTGATAGCATTGAAGACTTTGCGCCAGAGTGTGTCCGCCTTGTCATTGAATACCGCTTCAAGGATTTCGTCAACTTCGTTACTGAGATTCTCCTCCTCCTCTTCATCCCCGACCGTAGGTAAACCTTTGAGCATACCGAGGGTGTATTTCACATTGGCGACCGCCATTGCATTGGCCTCTTTTGTAGGGATACCGAAGGCTTCGTTGCGCGTCTTGGTAATGATCTTGTCCGCACCGACCATTGCTGCGATGACCGTAGAAGTGTTAATGAGCGAATCGGAGTATTCTTTGTTTCGGGGGAAAGCCCCCATCCACTGATGGTAGACCAGGTTGATGGTCGCATCTTCATGCCCGAACCTGTCGGCATACTTGCGTGAGAGTTTTTTAATGACATTGGATGAAACGATATCCTGCAGCATGGAACCCGTCTGCGAAAAGCTCACGGAAAAAGACTTCACTCCCTCTTCCAGAGAAAGCAGCATTTCCAGGATCTGGATCACGATCACGATGGCCGGCGCCTGCAGCGTAGCCGAAAGCGGTCCGAAGGATTCGCGGTTGATCGGTTCATTAAGACTCGAATAGTTCGCGCAGACCCGTTCGACATATTTCCAATAGAGAAACGCTTTGTCCATAGGGAAATTCTTCGAGTACGGCAGCAGATAAGTGATGGGGCCGCCTTCGATCTCAAAGATCCCCGAAGCCAGTGCGATCTCTACCAGCAGCCTGGCATCGGGTGTACCGTGGCGCAGGCTGACGGGAGTATTGTAATGGGTGATCATCTTTCGTGTCGTACGGTATCCATGGTTGACCAGCGGATAGCCGTTAAGCATATCGACATCATTCTCTTCAGAAAGTGCAAGCATCTTTTTGGCCGAAGCGTAGTCGTTGAGGCGGGTATTGGAATCGATGGTAAGGGGGAGGACATCGACATTGGCCTCTTTGAACTCTCTGTAGAGCCCAAAGACTTTGTCGTAGGTCGGGAAACCGCCGCGCGGCTGTACCAGCATGTGGTCCGAGGTCTTGAACTTGTAGGAGATGAAGAGGTCTTTACTCGCCCCTTTGATAAATGCTTTCACCTCATCAAAATCGAAGCGGTCAATGTACTCATTGTTCACGATGATCTCGCGTTCGCGCTGCAATAAACTCATCTGCGCTCCTTCAGTTTCTCTTCGAGCAGGTCAAGCCCTACATTGAGGTCGATCTGGTGAAAGACCAGGTCAAAGCCGTAATTGCGGAATTTGGGCACGATAAGTTCCGGATCCATCTCACCCACACCAAGATTACCCCCTATCATAAAGACCACATTATTGAAGTCATACTGGCTCTTGAGTATCTTGAGGTCACGGCACCATCCCTCCGCTTCTCCATTGAGCGAAGAGATCAGCAGAACATCCGCATCGGTCTCGATGACCGCATCCATGAACTCTTCAAGATATGTGTTGACACCAAGATTGAAAACCTCGAACCCACGCTCTTCAAGCGAAATATCGATCAGTCTGTTGGCAACGACATGAATATCGTTTCCGACTACTCCGGTTACTACTTTCATCTATCATCTTTGTTTTTTGATAGTTAATTCTACCTAATTATAGATTTTTTTCAGTATAATCCTGTACATTATATGGGTAAATACATATCATTTGATGGGTGAACCCACCCTACACGTGAATCGATCCGTTGTATTCATCCGCGTAGGATCGATGTATCCACCATAACCAATGAGAAGCCATAAAGGAGTCAAATGCCTTTCTACACAGCCG
The DNA here is from genome assembly GCA_026983895.1 of Sulfurovum sp. Classification (GTDB taxonomy): domain Bacteria; phylum Campylobacterota; class Campylobacteria; order Campylobacterales; family Sulfurovaceae; genus Sulfurovum. The sequence continues at coordinate 17,890 of JALSTF010000050.1, read as the reverse complement.
ATATTTCCGACGAACACCACGAAAAGGTCCAGGTACTCTCTCCCGAATACCATTCTTACGGAGGAGTGGAAAAATGCAAAGGCCCCATTGCCACACTAAAACTTAACGAAGAGAATACAGACCTCATTGCCATGCTTAAAGAACCTGGAGAGGGACGCATTGCTGTCGTGGATGTGGACCGTGCCCACTATGCCGTTGTGGGGGAGAACCTGATGAAACTGGCACAGAAAAATGGCTGGGCGGGCATTCTCATCAACGGCTATGTTCGAGACACCCACATCACCAAAACCATTCCCGTAGGTCTCTGGGCACTCGGGACCTGCCCGCGAAAAAGCCATATCAAACAGCCTGGTGCACGTGACGTGACATTTACATTCGGAGGGGTATTCTTCAAGAACGGAGAGATCCTGCTTGCGGATCATGACGGTATCATCGTCATCGATGAGGAGAGTTTGAACAAAGCATAGGTTTTATTCTGTAAAACCTATACTTCTCTGTTATTTTTTAGACTTTTTGCTTTTTTTCTTCGATTTCTTCTTCTCCGCTTTTTTCTTACTCACTTTTTTCTTGACAGCCTTGACCTTCTTGTTCTTTTTGGAAACCGGTTTCTTAGCCTTTTTTGCCGACTTTTTCTTTTCTGCCTTTTTCTTTGCCTTTTTCTTTTCTGTTCTCTTTTTCTCTTTCTTCAAAAGCGCTTTCTTTGCTTTTTTCTCTTCTTCTTTCTTCTTAGCCATAACGACTCCTTTTTTATGTATTAATTAATTATTATACGCTTATCGGACATACATTGTCAAGACAGTATGCTATAATCACTTACTATGAAAAAGTTGATCGCACAGGAATACAAACGTTTCGTTCGTTATATGGAAATTTTCATTATCCTCGTACTTGTCGCTGTGCTCTACAACTTCATCTCTCCAAGCTCGGAACACAAGACTTTCTACCTTTCCGGATCCACACCGAAAAAGATCGCCGAAAGCATGGAAAAATACGGTTACACTGTCACTTTCATGGACCAGCTTTTTATGCAGTACGGAGGACTTCCCAAAGAAGGATGGTACCATATAGGAAAGGAAGGGAAGAACCGTTTTTCTTTTTTTTCTGCTTTGCATCGGCAACAGGCGGCACGGATGAAAGTGGTCGTTTATGCGGGAGAAACATCCAAAGAGTTGACCAAACGCCTTGCCAACGACATGAAACTGAAAGAGGAAGATCTCTTAAAAGAATATGAAAAACGTTCAACATTCAAGGAAGCGGACATTTTTGCCCAAAATTACAGTGTTGCCAGAAAGGCGGATGCTTTTGCCGTGATGCAGTATCTTTTTGACATATCGCGGCAGGAACTATCGGTATTCGAGAATACATACTTCTCCAAAAAACCGGCACATTCAACGATGGGGATACTTCTGACCATTGCTTCCATCATCCAGAAAGAGAGCAACTCGGTCAAAGAGATGCCGCTGATCTCTTCAGTGATCTACAACCGTTTGGAGAAGAAAATGAAACTTCAAATGGACTGTACGCTCAATTACGGGGATTATTCCCATGTTATCGTCACTCCCGAACGCATCAAAAATGACAACAGCTACTTCAATACCTACAAATACAAAGGCTTGCCGCCATACCCGATGGGCACTGTTACGATGGAGGCACTGCAGGCTGCTATGATGCCCAAAAAGAGTGACTATCTCTTCTTCATGCTGACACCGGGCGGAGAACACAATTTTACGGCCACTTATGAAGAACATTTAAAGAACATCAGGGCATTCAGGGCCTATCTGAAAAAACGGAAAGCCCAAAAAGAAGCAGAGAGCAATGCAACAGTGAAACAGGAGGACAACAGAACAGCGTCTAAGGAATCTGAGGAGGCGTGATCTTCTCCCCGAGTCTGGCATAGCTTTTACCGATACGCGCAACGGCATCGAGTTCAAGAGACATCTTTTCCCTGTCGGAAATAATGCCATCATCAATATAAAGATGTTTAATTTCTATGATCACAGGGATAGTCTTGCTTCCCTGAAGATCCACTTCCTGAAGGGTTTCGCAGAAAAAAGCCGCTTTGACCCCTTTGACCATAGGAGGAAACGCTTTGATTTTCATTTCCACAGGAATATCGAACTGTTCGGCTTCACTTGTTTTTGCATCCAGGTCTTTTGAACTGTAGTGCATCATTTCAAGCTGTTCTTCTTCAACCATGCACACCACACATTTTCGGGTTTCTCTCAAGTTTCGCAGGGTATCTTTGGGCGTGCCGTCGGGACGATGCCCAATGGAGACGATCATCGTGGGAGGGTTGGAAGAGAGGCCGGTAAAGTAGGAAAAAGGTGCGATGTTGAGCACCTCTCCCTCTGTCACGATCCAGGCAATGGGACGGGGAATGATGAGCTGCGCCATCAAGCCGTATTTTTCATTGAGTGCTTTGTCTTTAAAATCGATGACCATTCCCTGCTCCTTAGTTCTCGTGCTGTTCTACGTATGCTTCGTAATTGCCTTCAAAATCGATCACCGAACCGTCCTCGTTGAGCTTGATAATACGGTTGGCAAAGGCATCGATGAGTTCACGGTCGTGGGAAACACAGATCACACCGCCCTGGTAATTATGGAGTGCTTCACCCAGTGCGACGATCGCTTCGAGGTCGAGGTGGTTGTCGGGCTCATCGAGTACAAGGAAGTTGGCTGCATCCATCATCATCTTGGAGAGCATGACACGGTGTTTCTCTCCTCCCGAACAGGCATCGATCTTTTTTTTCTGCTCTTCACCGGAAAAGAGCATACGTCCCAGTGTCTTTCTGATATCGTCGATGTGCCATTTGGGGTCGAATCCCTGGATCCACTGCGGAAGTTCTTCGTCACCGGTAACGATATCCGTCGTATTCTGCGGAAAATAGGTCGTGGTGATCGTCTGCCCCCAGTTGAATTTCCCGCTGTCAGCTTCCAGTTTGCCCATAAGGATCTCAAGCAGTGTGGTCTTCCCTGCCCCATTGGTCCCGATAAGGGCTATCTTGTCGCCTTTGTTGACTTTGAAACTCAACCCTTCAAAAACCGTTTCGCCGTCGTAACGCTTGGAAAGATCCTGTACTTCGAGGACTTCATTCCCGATATCCCTGTGCGGCTTGAACATAATGGAGGGGTCTCTTCTGCTGGAGAGTTTGATCTCCTGCACATCGAGTTTGTCAAGCTGTTTCTGTCTGGAGGTCGCCTGTTTCGCTTTGGACGCATTGGCCGAGAATCTTGCAATAAATTTCTCCAGTTCTTCTTTCTCTTTCAGCGCTTTGCTCCTGTCCGCCTGAGCCTGTTTCGAGATGAGATTGGCTGCGATATACCACTCATCATAATTACCGGTAAATTCGCGGATATTCTGAAAATCCAGGTCAAGGATGTGTGTCACTACCCCATTGAGGAAGTGCCTGTCGTGCGAGATGACCAACAGTGTTCCTTCATGGCGTTTGAGTTCCTGTTCCAGCCATGCGATCGTCTCCATATCCAGGTTGTTGGTAGGCTCATCCAGCAGCAGGACATCAGGCTTGAGAAAAAGTACCTGTGCCAGCAGGATCTTGAATTTGTCCCCGCCGGTGAGAGAACCCATCAGGTCATCGTGCTGTTCTACAGGGAAACCGAGTGTCGTCAGCAGTTTCTCTATCTTTACATCACTTTCATAGGTCGGGTCCTCATCGGCACAGATCATCTCCAGTTCCGCCAGCCGGTTGTTGACCGCATCGCTTTCGAAATCACCTTCCATATAGAGCTTCTCTTTTTCTTTCTGCGCATCGTAGAGTTTTCTGTTTCCGTAAAGTACGGCATCTTTCAGCGTAAAATCCTCAAAGGCATACTGGTTCTGAGAGAGCATCCCCAGCTTTAATCCCGGCTGAAGCTGCACTTCGCCGTCACTGGGTTCTATCTCGCCTGCCAGGATCTTCATAAAAGTGGATTTTCCTGCACCGTTGGCACCTATGAGGCCATAGCGTTTCCCCGCATCCAGGGTAATGTTTATCTTGTCGAAAAGTACTCTCTTTCCGTAACGTTGTGTTAAATTGACTGTACTGAGCAATGGATATCCTTCACATAATAATATGCGATTTTACCCAAATCTTCTGAAAGCAAAAAGCTACTCTTCCAGAAGTGCGATGATCTTCTCTATGGGGCGGCCGATCGCCGCTTTGCCGTCTTTGATCACAATGGGACGTTCAATGAGTTTTGGATGCTCTGCCATAGCTTCGATGAGTGCCTCCTCATCGCTGACATCTTTCAGGCCAAGCTCTTTGTAGAGGGCTTCTTTGGTACGCATCAGCTCCCTCGCAGAAATACCCAGCATCTTCAATACGGCTTTGATCTCCTCTTTATCGGGCGGTGTATCAAGATACTTCACCACTTCCGCCTCAATACCTCCCTCTTCCAGTAAATTGGCTGCATTCCTTGATTTGCTGCATCTGGGGTTATGCCAAATAATTATTTTATGCATCTCTTTTCTCTCCTGTGTTTTATGTTATCTGTCATCCAGCTCTTTGGGGATCTGTTTGCTTGTCTGTGCGCCAAGTTCTTTAAGCTGCTGCACCTGGCGGACAAGGTTTCCTCTTCCGTCACTGAGTTTGTTCTTCGCAGCGGAAAAACTGCTTTGTACCGCATCGATCTGTTTGGATATTTTGATGAGATCTTCAGAGAAACGTACGAATTTGTCATACATGGCTCCCGCCCTTCTTGCGATCTCCTGGGCATTCTGGTTCTGGCGTTCATATTTCCAGACATTTTCCACTGCTCTCATCGCCACAAGCAGTGTCGTAGGGCCAACCAGCAGGATCTTCTTTTTGAAAGCATTGTCATAAATACTGCTGTCATGCTCCAAAGCAACAGCCAATGCCCCTTCTATAGGCATGAACATAAAAATAAAATCCAGTGTATTCACCTCTTTGAGACGTTCATAATTCTTATTTGCCAGAGTATCGATATGCATTTTGATAGAGTTCAAATGCGCAGCAAGATGCGTGCTTTTATGGGCTTCATCTTCTGCATTGACATAACGTTCGTATGAGAGCAGTGATGTTTTTGCATCGATGATAAGGTCGCGGTTATCGGGAAGATGCACAATGACATCAGGACGCAGTACTTCATTGTCATCTGTATGCAGGCTTACTTCACGCTCGAACTCAAATCCTTTGCGCAAGCCCGAAGCTTCCAGGACATGCTCCAGTACCATCTCTCCCCAAACCCCCTGCTGTTTGCTTTCGCCTTTAAGCGCATTGGTCAGGTTGATCGCATCTTTGCTGATCTTTTCATTGAGTTCTTTGAGTGAATGTATCTCGTTCTTGAGTACCGCTCTGTCCTGACTCTCGGTATTGTAGGTTTCAGAAACCTGTTTTTTGAACTCCTCAATCTGTGTTTGAAGAGGCTTGATCATACTGTCAAGATTCTGGCGGGAGAACTCAGCGAATTTTTCTGAATTGCCGTCAAAGATCTGTTTCGCCAAACGTTCGAACTCTGTCTTAAGCTCTTTTTTATGCTCCTGCATCATTTCAAGTTTGCTGGAAGCATGACGCGTCTCTGTCTCAAGTTTCATCAACAGCCTTGCATTGTTGACCTGGAACTTGTTGTTCTCTTCCTGAAGATGCTCCATACGTTCCTGAAGCTGTGCATGTTCCTGCAAAATCTTCTCATGCTGGGCTTCAAGGTTTTCGAAGCGTGCCTGAAGCTGTCCATGCTCTTTTTCCAGCGTATTGAAGGTATGGTGAAGTTGTTCAAAAGCAGCTATCTTGGAGGAAAGCTCTTCTTTTACCTGTGCAAAATGCTGCAATTCCTGTTCATGTCCGGCATTGGTGATCCTGGCATTCTGAAGCTCCTTCTCCAAAGCCTCTATCTTGATACCTTTGATCTTGTCACTCTCACGGCTCTCGGCGAGCCTGTCGCTGAGGGTCTTGGCTTTCGTAGTGAACACGACGACCACCAGTACGATAATAAGCAGCACGACAAGTGCGATACCTCCGACGAACATCAACGTCGAATCATTTTGTAGCGTTTGAAAGATCTCCTGCATTTTAACCTCTTATCTCATCGTAGTCTTTGGGATGGGAACAGGTCATACTTTGCATATCGAATGCACCTTTCTCATATTTTATATTATTAAATATTATCTGTACTTTATTATCCAGGTCATCATAATAAGCCACACTTTGCAGACGTCCTTTTCGATCCGTTTTTACGGTATAGCTCTTCCCCGCGTAACGTGCAACATAAATATTTTGACTATGTTCTTTCGCTTTTTTGATGATCTCACTGAGGTTGAAACCTTTTGAAATAAGATAGGTTGATATCTGCTCCAGGTCATGATCGACAACCGTTAATTCCCTGCCATTCGTACACACCTCTTTTTTTGTCGGTTTGACATAGTCCCATTTCATCAAAGAGGGGTTGGAAAAACGTACTTTCCCGCTATATTTGATAACCTTCTTCTTTGTATTGGTGATCATTTGCGTAAAGTGCGCACTGAAATGATCCGGCAGGGTTACACCTCCTGCATACAGGGAAAACCCGACTGTCATACTTATAACTGTTTTTCTCAAATTCTAATCCTTTTTTTCATTCAAAATATACCAAAAACTCACTTGCTTCGGGTTAATATCTGTCATATTGGCATAAAATAGTGAAAGCTCTGTGAAGCTTATCAAACCTATAACGGAGTATTAATCACTTTTTCGGTAAAATTGATCCACTTCATTTAAGGCAAGCGGAAACATGATTAAAACTGCACTAAAGATCTTTGGTACACAGAACGACAGAATCGTCAAAAGCTATATGAAAAGAGTAAAGAATATCAATGCACTCGAATCTACCTATGAACCTATGAGTGATGAGGAGCTTCAGGCCGCATTCAATACCCTCAGAGAATCGGTAAAGAACGGAGAAAAGCGTCTCGATGATGTACTCTACGACTCTTTTGCGATCACAAGAGAAGCGAGTAAACGCGTACTGGGACTGAGACACTACGATGTTCAGATGGTCGGCGGTATGGTCCTGCATGACGGCAATATCGCAGAGATGAAGACGGGTGAAGGGAAAACACTGGTTGCAACACTGGCTGTAGCACTCAATGCCATGACGGGAAAAGGCGTACATGTCGTCACCGTCAACGACTACCTTGCCAAACGTGACTCCGAGGAGATGGGCCTGCTCTACACATTCCTGGGATATACCGTAGGATGTATCACTGCCGATATCCATGACGATATGGGCAGAAAAGCGCAATATGACGCAGATATTACTTACGGTACGAACAACGAATACGGTTTCGACTACCTGCGGGACAATATGAAAGTGCGTCTCGAAGAGAAAGTACAGCGAGAACATCACTATGCCATCGTGGATGAAGTGGATTCCATTCTCATCGATGAAGCGCGTACACCGCTGATCATTTCCGGACCGACACAGAGAGACCAGAATCACTACGCCAGAGCCGATGCTATTGCCAAGCAGATGGAACGGGGAGAGAAGATAGAGACCAGGCCGGGCGAAGACGAGAAGACCACGGGCGATTTCATTGTTGATGAAAAGAACCGTACCATCGTCATGACGGAACAGGGACTTCAGAAAGCACAGGACCTCTTTGAAGTGGATAACCTCTATTCCCTTGAAAATGCCGTACTTTCACATCACCTGGACCAGGCACTCAAAGCCCATTATATTTTTGAAAAAGATGTCGATTATGTCGTACAGGACAATGAGATCATCATCGTCGATGAATTTACAGGAAGACTCTCCGAAGGCCGTCGCTATTCCGAAGGCTTGCACCAGGCACTTGAAGCCAAAGAAGGCGTAGAGATACAGGAAGAGTCACAGACACTTGCAGAGATCACGTACCAGAACTATTTCAGGCTTTATGAAAAACTTGCCGGTATGACCGGTACCGCACAGACTGAAGCAACAGAATTCTCACAGATTTACGATCTGGATGTCATCTCCATCCCCACCAATGTTCCGGTGGAAAGAATCGACAGGAATGACCTCATTTACAATACAGAAAGAGAAAAGCTTGATGCCGTGGTACGCAAGGTCAAAGAGTATCACAGCAAAGGCCAGCCGGTGCTTATCGGTACAGCGTCCATCGAAAAATCCGAGATGATCCATGAGAGGCTCAAGAAAGAGAAGATCCCCCACAATATCCTCAACGCCAAGAACCACGCGCAGGAAGCGGAGATCATCAAGAATGCCGGACAGAAAGGTGCCGTGACCGTAGCCACCAATATGGCGGGACGGGGTGTCGATATCAAGATCGACGATGAAGTCCGTTCACTTGGCGGTCTGGCGATCCTCGGTACGGAACGACATGAATCACGCCGTATCGACAATCAGCTGAGAGGACGTTCCGGACGCCAGGGAGACCCGGGTGAGAGCCAGTTCTTCCTTAGCCTTGACGACAACCTTCTGCGTATCTTTGGCGGAGAGAAGATCAGAAACATCATGAACCGTCTGGGGGTTGAAGAGGGAGAATATATCGACTCCAAGATCGTCACACGTTCAGTGGAAAAGGCACAGAAGAAGGTAGAGAACCAGCACTACGAATCACGTAAGCATATTCTCGAGTACGATGATGTCGCCAATCACCAGAGAAAAGCGATCTATGCTTTCCGTAACCAGCTTCTCGATCCGGAGTTCGACATCGATGCGAAGATCAAGGAGAACCGTACCGAGTATGTGCGGCATCTTCTTGCCGAAGCTGAGATCTTCGACGGCATGCCCAAAGAAGACTATGATGTCGAAAAACTCGCTGCACTTATCAGGGAAGAGCTGCGTATAGAAGTAGACCCGGAATACTTTAAAGATAAAGAGATCGAAGAGCTTGAAGCCATGATCACGGAAATGATGGAGAACATTTACGAAGAGAAGATGTCCCAACTCGATCCGGAACAGAGAAAAGAGATAGAACGCATTCTCTATCTTCAGGTACTTGACCCGCAGTGGAGAGACCACCTCTATGAGATGGACGTACTCAAGACCGGGATCGGGCTGAGAGGCTACAACCAGAAAGATCCGCTTACGGAATACAAACAGGACTCTTACAAACTTTTTATGGACCTTGTAGAACGCATCAAACTCGAAGCGGTCAAAGTATTGCATCTCGTACAGTTCGATTTCACTTCTCCTGAAGAGGAAGAGGCTGCCGTTGAGCAGATCAGAGAAGAGTTGGAAAGTGAAGTGGCAGATGCTTCGCTGAACCAATCCTTTGAAGAAGGTGTGATCGCAGAAGATTCCGAAAAACTCAAACCGATCACAGGGACCAAGAAACCAAAAAGAAACGATCCCTGCCCCTGCGGTTCAGGAAAAAAATACAAGAACTGCTGTGGACAGAGCGGACCCAAAAAAGGTCTGTTGGCTTAAATGTCCGCACCGATCAGAAAGGTGACGCCCAACAAAAAATTCGTTGGGAAGATCATCACCCATTACCTCAAATATGATAAAGAAAATCCTTTTATCTTCATCTCTGCCCTGCTCGCGTTTCTAGGTATCGCAGCAGGGGTCATGGTCCTGATGATCGCTATGGGGATCATGAACGGTACACAGGAAGAGTTCACCAAAAAGCTCTTTGTCATGAATTATCCCCTTACCGTACTCCCTATTGAAGAAAATGCTGTCAATGCATCCTTGATACATACGCTTGAAAAAAAATTTCCCCAAATGAAATTCAGCCCCTATTATACGACCCAGGTCATCACCAAGAATGACGGTGCCGTACAGGGTTCTCTGCTCTATGGTGTCGATTACAACAAGGAGAGCCGTCTGAACGATGTCTTCAAAAAAGCGAGAGGGAAGGGGACAAGCAAGTTCAGGGTCGTTATAGGAGAGGGACTCTCTTTTGAAATGAATGCAATGAAAGGCGACAAGGTCACGCTTTATTTTTCAGAACAGACCGCTGCAGGTTTTGGGACCATGCCGCTTCAAAAACGTTTCATTGTCGACGGCGTGTTCAAATCCGGTCTGAAAGCCTATGACAAAGCCATCATGTATACCACACTCGAAGCTTTCGAAAAATTGCTCGATCGGCAGATAGGCTACTATGACGGACTCCACATTTACTGCAAAGATCCTCTCAAAGAGATCAACAAAATACGAAAAGAGCTTCCCCCGTCAGTCGTGATAGAAGGGTGGTGGCAGCAGAACGGCAACTTCTTCTCTGCTATGGAGATGGAGAAAAAAGCACTTTTCCTTGTGCTGCTGCTTATTATACTCGTAGCCTCACTCAATATCATCTCTTCTCTTCTGATGACCGTTATGAGCAGAAGATCGGAGATCGCACTGATGCGTACACTTGGGGCTACCCATCGTGAAATACGCGCCATTTTCTTCAGGCTTGGACTTGTTATAGGCATTGCAGGGATCTTTGCCGGCACCCTTCTTGGCGGACTGGGGATCTGGGCATTGAAGACCTTCGACATCATTTCAATGCCTGAAGATGTCTACGGTACGAGCAAACTGCCTGTGGATCTTCTCTGGAGTGATTTCGGATTTATTCTTATCGGTACTTCTGTCATTATTTTGCTCTCCTCTCTCTACCCTGCCAGAAAAGCCGCACAGACCGACCCCCTTACCGTGTTGAGAAACGAATAGTATCAAGGTGCTACAAGCTTTTGAGGCAAAACTGCATCTTCACGAACCTTGGGTACCTTTTGTGCTTTCTTCTCCGTATTGATGATATGTGCCGGTGACTGAAGCGTCCGTTTGATCAGGTCGAACGGGAGCTTGAGTATCTCTTTGGCGGCAGAAGTTTCCACTTTCGGATTGTCAAGTGTGCCCGAGATCTTCAACCCAAAAGTAACACTGTTATCTTCACCCATCAGGATATATCCCAGAACAGGCAGGCTCCCAACGATCTTGCCCAGTTTTCGTGCCATTTGGATCGCCAGGTCGATCTTGAGTTTTTTGGTCTGTATATTCAGCTCTCCTTTTCCGACGATAGTGGCTTTATCTCCTTTGATATAAATGGAATCAAAGATAACTTTCTGCTGTTTGATGATACGGTATTTGATCTTCCCTTCACGGATTTTAAAACCTTTTGCCGTTAATCCCGGGTCTTCAAGTTTGGAAAGTGTTTTATTGTTCTTGATGAAAGTCCTTGTTTTGTTATAGGCTTTGAAGCTTTTGAGCATCCCTCCTTCAAGGGTGATCTCTCCGCGCATCACATTTTCAGGAACACCCGAGAGTGTGATCGAATAACGGCCATGCTGCAACCCGTTAAAATGGATGAGCGGGTGCAGCATCCGGTCATGGATACGTATGGCATCGATCTTTATCCGCTTGCCTGTTTTGATAAAATGCACTACATCCGTTCCAAGATTGCCTTTTGCTTTTATGTTGCCGCTGGCAAAATAGATATTGGCACTGTATTTGTCCGTTACAAGGGTATATTTGTCATATCGAAGCTTGCTTTTTATTCCCTCTATCATCAGCTTGCCCAACTTTTTCGTTTGTATCCTGCCCTTTTGCATACGTTTTGGAGTATTAAGGAATTTTTCTATATCGAGATTGAGATTCCTGATCGTGATCTTCGATGCACTGGTACTGTAATGGAGCTGTTTGTCGAAGGCATAGAATTCCAGCCCTTTCCCATCGAACGTACCTGAACATGGCACCTTGGTGTAACATACTTTATTGCTATAAATAAAACATGATCTCCGGATAAGATTGCCCTTAAACGTGTAGTGTACAAAATCCTTTGTCCATACTTCCATCTTCCCTCCGTTGAAATCTATGGGAAGCTTTTGTAAAAACGGTTTGATCTTTGCAAGATCATAAAGTACCATATGTGTTCTGCCCTCTTCTTGTGCAAGAAGTACCCTGTAGGCGGGAATTTCTATGCGCAGTTTCTTGCCGTAATAGACTGTAAAAGGGATCTTTTTATCCTTGAGCAAAAAACTTTTTTTCTTACCTTTTCCCATAGCGATCTTCTTGGCATAGAAAAGCATCTCAGCCTTATCTGTTTTCGTATAGATCTTTCCACTGACCATGCCTTCATACCACGGTGCTTTCAGGAAAATATTTTTAAGGCTGACAATACCTTTATGGTAGATGACCTCTCCTCCCTCTACAGGAAGTTTTATATGATGCAGAGATAGCGCACCTTTCCCAAGCGCTGCTTTGACATAGACATCTATTTTTCCATGGCTGGACTTTTTGAGGGGAATTCCAAGTTTGACCTCCACCTTTGAATTTGCATTTTTCATCAATACCGGTATATGAAGATTGTAGGCATGAAGTATTTCCTGCACCTCCTCATCGACTTTATTGTCAAAATGCATATCAAGATTGAGATGCGGTATCTTTCCTTTGGCAAGATCTGTAATAGAAACGGTACTGGCATTGACTTCTTTGTTCCTGTATCTGGCATTTGTCAGGTCGAAATAGAGACATTCTCTGTTATATTTGAGCAGGGCTTTCTTCGCAGTGACCGGTGCGAGTCCTTCCTTAAAATGTATCTTTACATCTTCGAGCAGAGCATTGCCCTGCAATGAGGAAAGATCCGGTTCAAAAATATTTTCATGAACCTTCCCTCTTCCTCTCAAAGCATAAAGTCTGTAGCGCTTTGCTTCGATCTTCCGCGTGATCCAGGCATTGACTGCTTCAGGCATCGGTATTCTGTCAATCAAAGTCTTCAGGTCACTGAAAAGATCACTGTTGAGAATGAATTCTACATTATGCCCTTCTTTGATCGCTTTGAATTTTCCGGTAATATTATAGGCCTCATAACGGCCTTCCAAAATCAGTTTGTCGCTGTGAAGGTTATAATTGAGTTTTCCCACCATATTGATCTTCTCTTTTTTGATATAGAAAAGAGAAATATCGGCAACCATAATTTTCCCTCTGCGCCAGACATTCCCCGCGATCTCATAGTCATCACTCGTCAGGTACAGTATGTTGTCCGCATAGACAAGTTTGTAATGGTTGTTGCGGAAATCCACTTTCTCAAGCTCTATGTAATGAAAGAACGTCAACAGGTCTTTCACCCGGTCCAGAGCTTCATCGATATGGTCGAAATCCGGTTTTCGTTTGCTTTTGGGAATAATGATATGCGCTGCCCTGAGTGTAAGCTTTTTATCGAGTTTGATGTATAATCCATCCACTTCATAATGGTTGAAATGAAGGTGGTCTATATGGACCCCTGTTTTAAGCCAGACAAAGAGGGCCGCAAAAAGGATTACAAGAAAGATGAGTGTATCACGCAGGATGACATGGAGAAGATGGATGGTATGGGCGGAGAACATCGCCGTCGTTTTGATCATCGCATTGGCCTTTTACACTACACTGCCTGTCAGAACGACGCAAACGCTTTTCATCCCTCCCGGCTCTATTAATACTATTATATCACAGCTGGCTAAAAAAGGATATGCGCTCTCTGCGGTGGACAGTTATATTCTGCGCTTTATGGGAAAACCCCAGACAGGATGGATATTTATAGGGAAAAATGAACTCAACCGCATCGATTTTCTCTACAGACTTACCTCGGCCAAAGCAATGATCAGCAAAGTAACACTGATCCCGGGAGAGACTTCTGAAATATTTTTCGAGACACTGGCCAAAAAACTGAAACTCGATCCGAAAAAACTTTACAAATATTACCATCAGTTCTCCCCCTATCCCGAAGCAGGGATCTATGCCGACACATACTATGTACCCCATGGGATCAAAGAGAAACATTTGATGCATTTCCTTGTCCGGGAGTCGGAACAGAAATACAAAAGCATCTCCGAAAAGATATACGGGACCTACAACCACAAACAGTGGCAGAAAGTACTGGTGATCGCCTCTATCATCCAGAAAGAAGCAGCGAACACAAAAGAGATGCCGCTTGTCTCTTCCGTGATATACAACCGCTTGAGAAAAGGGATGCGGCTGCAGATGGACGGTACGCTCAACTATGGGAAATACTCCCATGTCAAAGTCACACCGGAACGTATCAAAAGCGATGAAAGTTCTTTCAATACCTATAAACACAAAGGTTTGCCCCCTTCACCCATCGGCGCAGTCAGTCTTCATGCCATACGAGCAGCCATAAGGCCGGCAAAGACGAAACATCTCTATTTTATGAAGAACAAAAAAGGTACACACGACTTCAGTGACAGCTTCAAAGCCCACCGCAAAAATATTCAAAAAGCGAAATAGGCGATTTCTATTGCATATTTTGGGTTTAATGCCAAAAAAGAAGCTGTATGATATTTAAAATGAACATGACAATGAAGCCTGTTTTGTAGACCATCATTTCATTGCGTTCAATGAAAGAAAGATTCTTGTCAAAATAAGGCTGCACTTTTTCCGGATTGTCTATCTCAAACAGCATCTCCGAATAATTGTGGTAGCGTTTGTTCGTATCTGTCTCCACTGCACGCAGCAGTACACTCTCAAACCAGTCCGGGATCTTGGGATTGAACTTCGTCGGATGCTTGGGTGTCTTGTCGAAACTGGGATTTTGAAAAGGTTCTATTTCACCGAAGGGGAATTTTTGTGTCAATGCTTCATAAAGTGTGACACCGATGGCATAGATCTCCGTCTGTTCGGTCACGGGTGCCTGATCGAAACGTTCCGGAGCAAGATAGGAAGGTGTCCCCGCACGCGTCACTTCCGAATACGCTTCAGTAATGCTCCCGAAATCGACCATTTTGAAAACGATTTTCTCTTTCCGTTTGGTCACAATGATATTTTCGGGTTTGATATCACCGTGCACGAGATTCTGCTTGATCAGATATTGCGACATCTTCAGCAGGAAACGCGCCAGTTCGATACCCAGATCGACTGAAAGCGGTTTTTTGGCAATATATTCTTTGAGCGGTATCCCTTCGACAAAACTCATGATGTAGTAACGGTGTGTACGTTTTTTGGGTATGACCGCTTTGGGGAAGAAACCTGCTTTGAGGCGCTTGGCCATCCAAACCTCTTTGACGAAAAAGTCGAGTATCACCTCATCTTCAAGGGCTTCATAGGGTGCGAATTTGATCACATACTGTACCCCTTTGTTCTCGCACAGCCAGGTACGGTTGTTCTGTATCAGAGGCTTGAGCAGTCTGTAGCCGTCTATGACCTCATCCTTTTTGTAACGCTCATGAACCATCAGTTCTGTCTGTTTAAGCTTCAGTCTCGGATCAAGTTCTTTGATCTCGATGACCACGGCGGTAGTATCATCAGGCAGTTTGTCATCATGTTTTTTGCTTGCCTTGCGTACCAGGTAGGAAGCGCCCATCTGCATACCGTCAGCCAACGCATCCTGCGAAAGTTCATTGTAGAGGCCGTCACTGCAGAGCAAGATACGGTCTTTGGGCTGAAGATTGTTCTCGAAGTAGTAAGGTTCCACATGTTCCTCTAGCCCTATAGCTGCGGTCAGGACATTTTCCATCCCCTCTTCATCCATACTGTGGTCGCTTGAGAGCTGGGCAAACTGCCCGTTGCGATGCAGATAGATACGGCTGTCACCGACATTGGCACCGTAAAGCCTGTTGCCTTCAATGACCACGAGCGTCAATGTCGTAACAAGTTCTTCACGTTCATACTGTTCCATGGATTCCAGGTACAGTACACGGTTGATATTTTCAATAAAGTGCTTGATGGATTTTTCCATACTCCAGCTTCTCGGACGGTTCTTGAGCGACTGTACCAGGAACTGTGTCGCACGTTTGGCCGCCTCCGCCCCGTGTGTTGCAGACCCCACACCGTCACAGACCACCGCCACCGTAATGTTCTCCATTACTTTGACTTCAAAGAAATCATCCCCTTTGAGCTGCGTACCTTTGGCAAGTGTAAAACCGGATGTTTCGATATTCTGTTTAGACATGGTATTTCCTTCGGAAAAGTGTTAAGCGTTAAGAACTAAGTGCTGCAAAAATGATATCGGAACACTTACTGCTTAATACTGAATACTTTTTCTGAACGTCCAGCACCAAAGGCTGAACGCTTTTTGAATTTAGATCATCCCGCCTGCATTCGCACCCCAGGTGGTTCTCCATCGGGTTTTGACGAAACTCAGCCCTGCTATCGCTACCAGTACAACCCCTGCAAAGATCAGGAATCCTGCCATATATCCGTCAAAGGCTCCTTTGGACCAGCCCAGTGTTTTGATAAGTGCTGTACCACCGAGTCCTCCGGCACATCCGACGATCCCGGTCATGATACCGATATCTTTTCCGAAACGCTGCGGTACGAGCTGGAATACCGCACCATTGGCCATACCGAGGCTTGCCATGATAAAAAAGAGTACTGCGATCGCTGCAAAGAACGGCAGGTTGGCGATGGCCAGTACCGTTGCAAGCAGAGCCACAGCGCCATAGAAAAAGTAGAGTGCTTTCACTCCGCCGATCTTGTCTGCAATGTTCCCGCCAACCGGTCTGAGCACTGCACCGGCGAAGATGGTCAATGCACCAAAGTACCCTGCGATAACCTTGACGTTTGGTTCATCGAGAACATTTACTCCAAAGGCGCTCATATCTGCCTGATACGTATTCATCAGATACACTTTCATATAGCCTGCGAATCCGACGAAACCACCGAATGAGATGGCATAGAAGAGGTTGAACCACCAGGTGTCCTTGTCGTGAAGCAGTTTCAGGTAGTCCGATACTTTTTTCGGTCTGGCTTTATAGACTGAAGCAGGTGCATTCTTCGCAAGGAAGAGGTAAGCGATGAAAACGGCAATAGCCATGATCGCACCGACACCAAAGACAGATTCCCAACCCCAGAGCTCAGCGATCTTAGGCGCAAAGATGAAGTCCAGCACCACACCAATGTTGCCGGCACCGGCGATACCCAGTACCACACCCTGAAGTTTCGGAGGGTACCACTGTCCTGCCTGCGGAAGGGCTACAGCGAATGACGCACCGGCAAAACCAAGTCCAAGCGCTACGATAAGCAACTGATTATAGGTAATACTCTCACCCTGCATATAGGCAAGAAGCAGTGAAGCAATCACGATCGCCTGTGCAATGAGCGCTGTCAGTTTTGCTCCCAGTTTATCTACACCGAAACCAAGTACGATCCTCAGGATAGCCCCGGAAAGAATAGGCAGTGAAAGCAGTGTCGCTTTCTGCCCTGCACTGATGATCTCACCGTGTGCTGCCAAAGCCTCGGTGATCTCTGTTGAAAGCGGTCCGAGCATTGTCCAGACCATGAAACTCATATCGAAATACAAAAATGCCATAAAGAGTGTTGGAAAGTGTCCCTGCCCTTTAAGCGCTTTAAATCCTGCCATTTTTAATCCTTTTAAGAAGTGATGGACGTATTATATCCTGAAACTATAGCAACTATAACTTTTTTAGTGATTAATTTTTAATCAATTAAAAACCACTGTGTATCCGGCATAGTTATTACTATAGATATAAAGAATACAATATCATTGATTAATTTTTAATCATACAAATAAATAAAATGATACCTTACTTCGCTATAATAAAACCAATTATCGCATGGAGATGTACAGTATTATGGAAATATTGCAAAAAGCACTGGAAGCAAGAAGTAAAAAGATCAATAAAGTAGAACATGCCAAAGCACTGAAAGCACCGATGGATGTCTATGCCAGACTTGACGAGATCGCTGCGGCCGGATATGACGGCCTGGCAAAAGAGGACTCTGCCTACTTTCTCAAATGTTTCGGCCTTTTTGACAAAGGTGAAGATTTTATGCTTCGGGTACGTATTCCCGGCGGGCAGCTGAACAATGCGCAGGCGGTACGCATAGGAGAAGTGGCAAAACAATACGGCAGGGACTATATCGATATCACTACGCGTATGCAGGTGGAGTTGCGCTATCTGCAGATCGCAGATATCGCCCATGTCCTCAAAGCGCTCAAAGAAGTGGGTATTACCACCTTCCAGACCGGTGTGGACAACCCGCGAAATATCGTGACCGATCCGCTGGACGGCATTGCCTA
>JALSTF010000049.1 GCA_026983895.1 Sulfurovum sp. | reverse complement strand
CCGTCGTAACGACCCCTTCACTTGTTTTCAAAAGAATATTGCCCGTAAAACCGTCACAGACGACCACATCCACATTCCCGTTAAAAATATCTTTGCCTTCAACATTGCCTATAAATCCGCGAAGATCTTTGAGCAGGCCGAAAGCCTCTTTTGTCAGGGCATTTCCCTTGCTCTCCTCCGAGCCGTTGGAGAGCAATCCTACACGGGGGCTTTTAATACACAGAATCTTCTCCACATACGCTTCTCCCATAGCACCGAACTCATAAAGATTCTGTGCCGTACAGTCTGTTACTGCACCAACGTCAAGCACCAGGGTTTTATTTCTCCCCAGGCTTGGCATCAATGTTGCCAACGCCGGTTTGGAAATATGGGGAAGCCTGCCGATACGCAGTGTTGCCAGTGTCATCGTCGCACCGCTGTGACCTGCAGAGACTACTGCACCAGCTTCTTTGTTGCGTACCAGTTCAACTGCTTTGTATATGGAGGAATCTTTACGTCTGAGTGCATTGGTCGCCTGATCGGACATATCTATCACATCAGAGGATTCTATGATCTCTACTTTGTCTATATAGTATTGGGGGAGTAAAGAGAGGATCTCTTCTTTGTCGCCTACAAGTATAGGCAGGAATGTTCTTTCTTCCAGTGCCTGCACGACACCTTCAATAATAGGTTCGGGACCGAAATCCCCACCCATTGCATCAATAGCAATCTTTATCATTCAGATTACTTTTGTGTCGTTTTGTACTCACCGGTAGTCATGTTCATATGGTGAGGCATTCTCCATGTTCCGTCTGCATCTTTGACCGGCATGGGAAGTGTCAACTTGTAGTGTGTTCTTCTTTTTGCTGCTCTTGTGTGACTCACGCGTCTCTTAGGTACTGCCATGATATTTCCTTTATGTAAATTTTAGTATTCTCTCTCAAAGTCCGCATCACTGTTCTCGCATTCTCTGCAGTAGTGATAGCTTCCTTTGAGTGCATTGATCTCGCTTTCAAGAATGTACGCAAGGTCTATTACGCCATCTAAAAACTCGATTATATCCAAATCATCTTTATCTTCCGAAACCCTGTCGCTCAGTGTGAGTTTGAGGGAGTACTCCGACGGAGCCGTATATGCCACACCGCACCTGTCACAGTCCAGCTTCGTCTCCCCGGATACTATCGCATCAAGAAGTACACGATGATAACCGCTTTTCTGCAAGGTTCCTGCCATTTTAAGCCCCTGGGCTTCAAGGTCGAAAGGTTTGGCTGTAGAACCTATTTTATCAAAAACTATTTTCAAGAATGTTCTTGATTAATGTATTTCTCTTTGTGCAAAGAAAAAATTGATCTCGATCTTGGCATTTTCAAGAGAATCACTTCCGTGAACCGCATTGGCATCAATGCTGTCTGCGAAATCTGCCCTGATAGTTCCAGGCTCTGCTTCGGCAGGGTTGGTCGCACCCATCAACTCTCTGTTCTTCGCCATAGCATTCTCACCTTCAAGTACTGTAACGACTACAGGCCCCGAGATCATAAAATCTACAAGATCTTTAAAGAAAGGTCTCTCAGCATGAACCGCATAAAATGCTTCCGCATCCACACGTGAAAGTCTTGTTTTCTTTGTTGCTGCGATTCTGAGTCCAGCGGCTTCAAATCTTGCAAGGATCTGTCCTACAACGTTCTTTGCCACTGCATCCGGTTTAATGATCGATAATGTCTGTTCCATGCTTCATTCCTAAGCGATAATTTACTTTATAGACCTGCTACTAAAGTATTAGGGCGGGATTATACTGAAAAATGGTTTAAAAAATTATTAAAGTAAGATAACTCTGAAAGATTGGGGGAGAGTCCATGCAAAATGCTCTTGGAATGTAGCAATGCACACGTAAAATGACCGGCAGGGACACTGCCGGTACCAGATAAACGAATCAGTCTTCGATGACCGGTTCGCCTTTTGCACCTCTGTTCTCTGATGCGGGCATACCGTCTACCGGATCATCCCACTGGATACAACCCTCTGTAGGACATGCTTCTGCACATGCAGGTACATCATGGTATCCTACACACTCGACACATTTGTCAGGATAGACATAGTAAATCTCTTCACCTGTCGGGTTATCATCCTCATCTACGATCGCTTCTACCGGACATTCGTCAATACAAGCTGCACAGTTGATACAAGTATCTGTAATAATTACTGCCATTTGTTTCTCCTTTAATTGAATATGGTCAAACTATATCAAAAGATTTTTAAGAAATCCTTTAATATTTTAATAATTTGCATAATTCCCGCTTTTATGCGGGAAACCCCGCACAGCGGGCTTTTCCTAATTGATAATGACTATATTTATAGTCCCAGAAATACCTTTATTTCTTCCACTTTGTCGGTACGTTCCCAGCTGAATCCCATGTCCTCTCTCCCAAAATGTCCATAGGCCGCAGTTTTTCTATAGATAGGCTGCAGAAGATCCAACGTATCGATGATCCCTTTGGGGGTCAGATCGAACAGTGATTCTACACAGGCTGCGATCTTTTCTTCATCGACTTTTCCTGTACCGTGGGTATCCACGAAAATAGAGACCGGCTTGGCTACACCGATGGCATAAGCCACCTGCAGTGTCGCTTTGTCACAGGCACCCGCAGCGACAAGATTCTTTGCCACATAACGCGCTGCATAGGCTGCAGAACGGTCCACTTTCGTGGGATCCTTTCCTGAAAATGCACCTCCGCCGTGCGGACACGATCCACCGTACGTATCGACAATGATCTTCCGTCCTGTAAGTCCGGCATCTCCCTGTGGCCCTCCGATCACAAAACGGCCTGTAGGGTTGATATGGTAAGTGATATCCGAAATATCGATATCATATGTTGCAATGACCGGGTCGATCACTTCTTCTCTGACAGCCTTTTGTACCTGTTCAAGAGAGACGGTCTCATGGTGCTGGGTAGAGACCACGATCGTATCGATCGCTACGGGTTCCCCGTCAACATACTTGACAGAAACCTGTGCTTTACCGTCAGGACGGAGAAAAGGTACCGTACCATTCTTTCGTACTTCTGCCAGCTTGGAAGTGATCTTGTGTGCCAGGGAGATAGGCAAAGGCATAAGTTCTTTGGTCTCTCTGCAGGCATACCCGAACATCAGCCCCTGGTCTCCTGCACCGATCTCACCACTTTCCTGATCAACCCCCTGGTTGATATCGGGGGATTGTTCTCCTATACCATTGAGTACACCTGCACTTCTGTAGTCAAATCCGTACGAAGCATCCGTATAGCCGATCTCACGGACCACTTCTCTTGCGATCTCCTGCATCGGTGCATAGGCGATCGTTTTCAACTCGCCGGCAATAACACAAAAACCGTTGCTCAGTAACGTTTCACAAGCCACCCTGGCATGAGGATCTTCTTTGATGATGTAATCCAGGATCGCATCGGAGATCTGGTCTGCCATTTTATCCGGATGACCTTCAGTTACTGATTCACTTGTAAAAATGTATTCGTTAGCCATTTTTTGTTTCCTTATGAATTAAGTTCGTCCACTGTCACTGAACTTAAAGAAATACCTCTTAAGATACTTGTTTAAATTCAATTATTTTACTTTAACTACATACGTAAAATCTCTGGTCGCAGAATTGGATAAATTTATTATTCCACTACTTAACAATATAATTACTTTATCAGTTTCTATATATCTATCATGAATTGTAACATCCCAAGTTTCTTTAACAATAGTCCATTGAGTACAAACTGTAGTTAAATCAGTTTCACGATTAACAGTCCAATCACTCTGACAATAAATATTTATTTCTATTGTTTTTTGAGGTAATATATCCAATAATACTTGTTTATTAGTATTAGTCCAACAATCATTTTCTTGATTTATTTTAGATAAATACCTATCATAAATCTTAATATTATTTGCATCTTTTAGCAATGCCCGTATATGTTCTTTAGCTTTATCTCTATTTTGACCACTTCTATATGTCGCTGTAAAACTAACATCTACCTCATCTTCTAAAATATTAATATATGGATAAGGAAAAGTCCCATCATGACTATCTGTTGTAAGCATTAATTTTAATTTAGTTTTTTCTATCAAATCATCTTCACATTGGCGATGACGAATTCTAATTAATCCACCATCACTTAGAGATTTTGCTAGTTCATCGGACAAACCAATCTCTTCTTTTTGACTAACTGACATCGTAAAAGGATTTAAATATTTAAATAATCTCTCAATAATCAATTTATCATCACTACCTAAACTATTTTTTTGAAAATCCAAATATTTAGAAATAAGAGAAGTTTCTAATGCTAACATTAACAATCCTCCCCTAAGGCATAAATATCATCTAAAGTAGCATCATAAAACCCTTTAGGAAATCCTTCTACAAATTCTCCACATTGGGTTAAATCAATTTTCTGAAAATTACTACCCTTTTTCTTAT
>JALSTF010000048.1 GCA_026983895.1 Sulfurovum sp. | reverse complement strand
TGGGATATTGTGTGATCGCCAGGAAGAAAGACGTGTCACTCTCTTCGAGTCATCAAAAAAGTATGCCGGACGAGTTCAATGGTACAGGAGTCATTATAAGATGAAAATACTTTTGCTGGAAGATGAAATATCGTACAAAGAGACGATTCACGAGTATCTGGAATCATTGGGATATGAAGTAGAAAGTTTTGAAGATGGTGACGAAGCACTTGATGCCATACACTTTAAACATTATCATTTGCTTTTACTCGATATCCGTGTGCCGGGTACCAATGGATATGATATTGTCAAGAGCATCCGGGAAGCAGGTGATGAGACACCTGTGATCTTTATCACATCACTCACAGATATAGATAATTTGAGTATAGGCTATGAATTGGGTTGTAATGATTATGTCAGAAAGCCTTTTGCCTCAAAGGAATTGAAATATCGTGTAGAACAGGTTTTGAAACTTTTCTATTTTCATGAAAATAAAGAGGAAATAGCCTTGTATGGCGATTTTGTATATGACCTGAAAGAGGGAACTCTGTTCTATCAGGGAAAGGCGATCTCTTTTACACCCAAAGAACAAAAAGTGTTGGAATACCTTATCTTGCATGCAGGGCAATTTGTACAGACCAAACAGCTTTGGGAAGATATATGGGAATATAAAATGATCACAGAATCAGATATTCGTATGTGTATTAAAAAGATCCGTGACAAAACACACAAAGAATTTATTATCAATCAAAAAGGATATGGGTACAAAATTGATAGAAAAAGATAAACGCTATATCTATACTTTGGCATTTTTTTATTCTCTGATGGTTATTCTTGTCGTGAGTATTCCTGCATATTTTTATATCAGCGTTGAAAAAAAGAGTTACAGGGACAATCAGATACAAAATTTGGAGCACTATGCCTATAGTGTTGAGAAATCTATTTATGATTTCTCGCACACCCATAAAAATATCTTTGATTTCCCCCGATCACTTTTTTACAATGCTTATCTGTACGATACCTCCGGGAATAAAATATTCGGTACAGACAACAGTGCGTATTCTTTACAGGCATTTGACAGGGGGATTCCCCATATCATGAGCAGGACCATTACCCTCAATACCAACCGCTTGCATGCTGCAAAAATGGTGGTAACCCAAACATTCTCCTATGATGAGATTTATTATAAAGCATTGATCACCGCCTTGTTCCTGGGGGCTATACTTTTTTTCATGACGCTCTTTTTCATTAAAATAAGTATGAAACCGCTTGAACGTGTCAATCGTTACCTCACCATATTCTTCAATGATGCGATGCATGAACTTAAAACACCATTGGGTGTCATGCAGCTCAATCTGGAAATCCTGAAATCCAAAGGGAATTCTAAAGTGCTCAAGCGTCTTTTTAACAGTGTGCAAAGTATGATCTTGATTTATGAGGATATTGAGTATCATATCAAACATACCCATGTGAAATATAATCCGGAGCAGATAGATTTTACCTATTTTCTAAAAGACAGGGTAGATGTATTTAGAGATTTGGCAAGCGTTAAAAAGATCACGATCGATGAAGATATTACAGAAAATATCACACTGAAAATGAACAGAATCGAGTTGCAGCGTATTATTGACAATACCCTTTCCAATGCGATCAAATATTCCAATAAACATACACGTATCCATGTCTTGCTCAGGGTAGAGGAAGATAAGATCATGCTGTCTATCATGGATGAAGGTATCGGTATCAAAGATACCCATAAAATATTTGAGCGGTATAAACGCGAAGATACGGTCAAAGGCGGTTTTGGCATTGGACTCAGTATCGTGAAATATATCTGTGACAAAAACAATATTCTTATTTCCGTCAAAACCAAAAAGCATAAAGGAAGTACGTTCACTTATACGTTCAGCAATACGCTTCCCCTGTAAAAAGTGACATAAAAGTGACGAAGTATGTGTTACTCTTTTTTATTACATAGGGGTATTTGAAGTCCCCCCATAATAAAGGGCACCTCTAATAATAGGTGATACTCACAACATTACCTATTATTAGAGGTGCCCTAAAGTACACAAAAGGGAAAAAATGAAACAGGGGAATATAAAGATCAGTCTTGTTGCTGCAACAGTTTTGATGATGGGTACACATACCATGGCAGCAGGGCATGTGGAGTATGTAGAGACTGATGTAAAGCCGGTAACGATAAAAGGAACTTCAGTATTGAAGCCCAAAAGAAAACTCAATGGCAATATGACATTGAAGTACAATGTCCTGCCTGCTAGTGTAGACAATATTCATGACCTCTTCTCCGAGGGTATTTTTTATGGCCGTCTGAGAGCCAATACGTTTTACTGGGGATGGAAAAACACACCTCCTTTCTCCAATGATGCCGATAAAAATATGGGGATAGGGGGAAGCCTTATCTATAAATCTGCTTCCCTCAACAACTTCAGTTTTACCCTAGGGTATTACGGTTCAATGAACCCGGCTTTCTGGAGACCTGCTGCTGCTGATGCCGATAGATCCAAAGCCGGAAAAGACACCTTCAGTCGTTATAAAGTAATGACAGGTGGCGGATTTGGGTTGTATGCTTTGGGGCAGGGCTATTTGGAGTATAACAATGGTACGGTTGATGTGAAAGCCGGTCGTCAGTTCTTTGAGTCTGTCTTTACCAAGTCCAACGATACCAAAATGATCCCGAATACTTTTGACGGTGTTTCCGGAGCAGTAAAAGTAGCAGAAAAAACAAAAGTGCGTATCGCATGGTTCGGTGCGCAAAAGCTGAGGGATCATGAAAATTCTCATGATGTGATTACCTTTAAAACCGCAAAGACAGGAGATCCTCTTCTGGATAAATACAGAAAATTCAATAATAACGATGATGCAGGTAAACACAAAGGGCTTAATTATGATAACTTCGTTGCCGCAGGTAAAGATCCGGACCACACTATGTATCTTGCCGATATCACGACAAAATATGTCAAGAACCTGAAACTTACAGGAAGTTTTTTGCAGATCCCGGGCGTATTGCAGGATTTTGTGATAGAAGCACACTATAAAATACCTCTTTCTGATTCAGGATGGGCCGTAAGACCGGGTATTCGTGAATTTATTCAGAATGATGACGGTGGAGGTGCTGTTGCCGGTGATTCAAATGCATTAGGTGCGAAATTAACCGGATATGATCCCTCTGTAAACGGGTCATTGGATTCAAGTCTTTTCAATGCGAGACTGGATGTGCTTATGCCGGATAAAAAAGGTTTTTTCAGGCTGGGTTACTCCAAAGTAGCGGATAAAGCAGATATCGTTGCTCCATGGAGAGGATTCCCTACCGGCGGATTTACCAGAGCAATGGCTCAGTATAACTGGTTCTCCAATACCGAAACCATTATGCTCAGAGCAGTCTATAAATTTAACAGTACGTGGAAGGCAAGTATCCGTTATGCAATCCAGGATTTCGATGATAATAAACCTGTGCCGTCAGATTCCACTGTACTGAATATCGATACCTGGACGAATATTACACAGGACCTTCAGATGAGATTGCGTTATGGTCATGTCAGTGCAGACGCAACAACACCGAGTGTAACCAAAGCAGGTACATTCAAGCCAGACTGGTCCTATGATGAATTCCGTTTAGAGTTCAACTATCTGTTCTAGAAGTACCCTAAGAGATATTTTGAATACTCTCTTCTCCATATAATAAATGTGTTTCTATAAGATAGTACAAAAAAGTTACAAAAAAGTTACAC
The DNA here is from genome assembly GCA_026983895.1 of Sulfurovum sp. Classification (GTDB taxonomy): domain Bacteria; phylum Campylobacterota; class Campylobacteria; order Campylobacterales; family Sulfurovaceae; genus Sulfurovum. Next base: position 745 of record JALSTF010000048.1, on the reverse strand, counting down.
AGCTTATGTTACTCTTTTTCATTACATAAATGAAGGAGTAATAAATGAAATTGAAGACATTAAACCACTCGTTGGCAGTGTTAGGGTTATTGGCATGTGTAGGGACTGGCAGTATGGCAGCAGATTTTCCGAAAGCGGCACCAAAAGCATATCCTGACGGAGAAGTTGGCCGTATGGTGAAACTGGGTGAGGCTATTTTGAACACCACAGATACCCACCCTTTGACCAAAGACCTTGTCGGAGACAATATGCAGTGTAAAAGCTGTCACCTCAAAGGAAGTGACGGTAAACCGGGTACAGGGCTTGGCATCGGTACATTTATAGGGACGGCTACATCCTTTCCTGCGTATTCCAAAAGGGAAAAAACAGTTCAATCTTTGCAAGACAGAATCAATAACTGTTTTATGAGAAGTATGAATGGTAAAAGACCTATTATCGATACAGAGGCATCTATGGCCATGGCGGCGTATATTACATGGCTCTCCACGGATATGCCCATGAAGATGAATACCAAAATGCCTTGCAGTCCTCTTAATTCGGACAGATGGATGAAAGGGGCTAAACGCTTTGCAAAAATTCAGAAAAAAGCTACCCATGCGAATTATGTGAACGGGAAAAAACTTTTTGAGGCCAAATGTGCATCCTGCCATGGAAAGAATGGTGCAGGTATGGGAACTTTCCCTCCGCTATGGGGTAAAAATGCCAAAGGTGAATGGCTGGCGTACAATACAGGTGCAGGGATGAG
>JALSTF010000047.1 GCA_026983895.1 Sulfurovum sp. | reverse complement strand
CTGTGAAGGCTGAATGCAAAGGAAATTTAGAATGATAGATGATGAATTCTACATGCAGCTTGCACTTGATGAAGCCTGGAAGTACCAGCTTCTTACCTATCCTAACCCGGCAGTGGGCGCAGTGGTTACGCAAAACGGCGCGATCCTCTCTATCGAAGCCCATCAGAAAGCGGGAACATCCCATGCAGAAGTTCTGGCACTGCTGTCTGCCTATGAGACACTTTCCAAAAAAAGCATCAGTTTCGATCGTATGGATGCTGACAGAGCACATGCTTTTCTTTTAAACCTTCCTAAAGATTTTTTTTCAGAATGTACTATTTACGTCACACTTGAACCCTGTTCGCATAGGGGGAAAACGCCTTCCTGCGCTTCTCTTCTGGAAAAGTTGCATCTCTCCCGTGTTGTGATCGCCGTGCAGGATCCCATAGCAGGGCATGATCATGGGGCTGAGCGGTTGAAAAATGTCAGTATCGGTATTTTGGAAGCATCTTCCCTGGATCTTCTCGAACCCTTTTTGATCTGGCAGAAGAAGGCGTTTGTTCTTTTTAAACTTGCCCAAACTTCCAACGGACGTATCGGCGGAGGATACCTGAGTTCCAAAACATCACTGAAACATGTGCATGAGCTAAGAGGTGTGTGTGATACGCTTTTGATCGGAGGCAATACGGTGAGACAGGACAGACCGACACTGGATTGCCGGTTTACAGAGGGAGAAGCACCACCTGTCAAGATCTATTCGAAAGCAGCGAAGTTCGATGAAGAGATTCCCCTTTTCAAGGTCAGTAGGCGCCATGTTGAGATCATAGACACTCTTGCATTTTTGGAGGTACCCTCCTTTGTTCTGGTCGAAGGGGGAGAAGGAATGCTGCATGCATTGAAAGAGCAGATCAGCTGGATGCTTATATACCAGACACCTAAGCTTTCTACCAATCATTTATCCTATAATATCGATATGAATTTGAGATTTCTGCATCAGATGAAAAAAGATGTGGATCTCATGATATGGAGCAGACGAGTTGGGTATTGAAAAACTGACAGACAAAGAGAAAAAACAGGAAAAGATCGTTACGATGTTCGATGATATCGCATCGACCTATGACCGGGCAAACAGGGTCCTCAGTATGGGGATCGATATCCAGTGGCGGAAAAAAGGGTGTGACAAGGCCTTTGAGGTCCTGGGAAAAAAAGAGTTGGAACAGATCACGGATGTCGCCACAGGTACCGGCGACCTGCTGATCTACTGGAGAGAACAGGCCCAAAAGAATGGTGTGGCCATAAGCAAATATGTAGGGATAGACCCTTCGGTGGGTATGCTGGAAGTGGCGCGCAACAAAGTAGATTTTGCCCAGTTTATAGAAGGGAAAGCTCAAACGTTACCCATTGAGGATGCATCGACGGATGTGATCTCCATTTCATACGGCATCCGCAATGTCGTTGACCGTGTTGAAGCACTGCAGGAATTCTATCGTGCATTAAAACCTGGCGGTATCGTGGTAATCCTTGAGTTCACCAAGCAGGACAGAAGCGGTATGGTGGATAAAATAGTCGATTTCGGAATGAAGAATATCCTTCCCCGGGTGGGCGGATTCATTTCCAAGAATTATGAAGCCTACAAATACCTCCCCGATTCCATAGAAGAGTTTCTTACTACGGAGATGCTGAGCAAGGAGCTTGAAGAGGCAGGTTTTGAAATGAAATATACGAAGTCTTTCTCCATGGGGATCAGTACGCTTTTGGTAGCCCAAAAGCGTTAGTGAGGAGTGAGGAGTGAGGAGTGAGGAGTTAGGGTATGCTTTTCTTCGAAAAGCTTTTTTTATTTTTAGTTTAGAAGCAAAGCGAATACTTTACTCACATCAACTCAACGCTCAACGCTCAATGCTCAACGCTTCATATCCAAGGAGTCATCCTTGAATATGATGACCGTCTCCTCGCTCAATACCAAGATCAAATCCCTTCTAGAAGCGACCTTTATGCATATTTTTGTTGAAGGTGAAGTGGCTTCAGTGACCTATCATACATCGGGACACCTTTACTTTTCCGTGAAAGACAAAGAAAGCTCGATCAAGTGTGTAATGTGGCGTTCTTCCGTTTCCAAACTCAAATTCCGTATCGAAAAGGGAATGCACATCGTGATAGAAGGATCGGTGGGTGTCTATACCCCACGGGGAGAATATCAGTTCTATGCAGTGCATATAGAGCCTTATGGGAAAGGGGCATTGGCACTTGCCTATGAACAGATGAAAGAGCGTTTGAAAGCCAAAGGTTATTTTGATGCTCAGAGGAAGAAGGCTATTCCCAAACATATAGAAAAAATCGCATTGGTAACGGCCAAGGAAAGTGCGGCACTGTACGATATGCTCAAAGTGATAGAAAAACGCTGGCCCCTTGTTGAGGTGATGATCATCGATACCGCAGTGCAGGGGAGATCTGCAGCACGCCAGATAGCACATGCCCTTAAGTATGCGGACAGACTCAATGTGGATGTGATCGTAGTCGGACGGGGTGGAGGAAGTACAGAAGATCTCTGGTCTTTCAATGAAGAGATGGTGGCTGATGCGATCTTTGCTATGGATACGCCGGTCGTTTCTGCAGTAGGGCATGAAGTGGATATACTGATCAGTGATTTTGTTGCAGATCTTCGTGCGCCTACTCCCAGTGCAGCGATAGAGATGATACTTCCCGATCTTCATGAAATACTTTATACACTCGCCGAATATGAAGAGCGTTTTCAACAAGTGACCATGAGCAGATATGAACGGGCAACACATGCACTGCACCATGCAGAAGAGATGTTCCAGCGTGTATCTCCTATGAGAAGGCTTGAAACGTTAGAGATGGAATTCAAACGTCTGGATGAAGAGTTCAGAAGAGTATTCGTCCATAAAACAGAACGGTTTTATTCTATGATACCGCCCCTTAAAGAGACATTCAGCCAGACGGTATATTTCAGCTTTCAGCAAAAAGAACAGCATCTTGAGTATCTTGCAAAGAAATTACAGATGAGTGACCCCCGCCTTCAATGTAAAAAAGGATGGGCACAGGTCTCACGTGACGGAAAGTCCATAGCTTTGGAGAGTATAGAGAAAAATACATCATTCATACTCGAAGATGCTTTTATCAAAATTGAAGCGGTTTGTACCGATAAAAAGAAGTTGTTTTAATAGCACTATGATATAATCATTGTCAATACCTATGAAGGCAGGCAATGCGTACTATATCGGAAAATGTTGAAACTGTCAGTCAGCAAATCGGCTGGAATAATCTACTCGTAGGCGGCATTTTGCTGCTTCTTTTCGCTATGTTCTATTTCTATATGCTTCGCAGAGAAAAAAAGAAAGTGAATGCTACAGTTTCAAGCAAGATAGAAGTGATGCAAAAAGCTTTTGAAGTGTGCAAAGATGCGGTATTGATCCTTTCGGAAGATCAAAAAATACTTTATGCCAATAAGCCGATGAGAACACTTCTGAAACTGGAAGAGCATTATCAGGAGAGAGCGCTGAGCAGTATGCTTAAGATCAATGTGGGAAAAGAATGGCATACCCTCAGCAGGATAATCAAAGAAAAAGCCATGTCAGGAGAAACTTACCGTTTTATACTGACACAGACCGAACTTATGACAAGTGAAAAAAATGAGATACCGGTCAATCTTTATATAGACACTGCTGAAAAGAAAACGAAGTCTGATCCCGGATGGTGTATCGTGTCGATCCACGATCTAAGGGAAGAGAAGAAAAAGGAAAAAGCGGAGTATCATCACCGGTTAACAGGATTGCCCAATCAGATAAAAGCACTGCATGATCTTAATGCACTGAATGCCAGACTGCACCTTTCCCATACCAAACTGGCACTTATTTTGATCGATATTGACAACCTGTCTGTATTGCGGTCCATTATCGGGTATCAGCAGACCAGTGCGATATTAAAGAAGTTCGCTTCATATTTGACCGACGTGGGAAAAGAAAAACATTTTACTGTGTATCATACTTTTTACAATAATTTTCTTCTGACTCTGCCGGATGTGACCGATATTGAAGAGATAAAAAGCCTGACAGAGAAGATACAAAAAGAACTAAGTACCTTCTATAAGATAGGTGATAGCAGACTCCATCTTTCTGCATCTATGGGCGTCAGTGTCTATCCGGATAGCGGTCCGGTGATCAAACTCTTCGATCATGCCTATAAAGCGTTGGCCAAAGCAGAAAAAAACGGCTACGGAAGAACAGAATTGTATCTTCCTGAAGCACAAAAATATGATTTTGATGAATTGACACTTTATAATGATATGCATGAAGCGATCGAACGCGATCAGTTCGAAGTCTATTATCAGCCTATTGTGGATGCTTTGAACAAGGAGATCGTTTCAGCTGAAGCATTGATCCGATGGCGTCATCCCAAATACGGTATGATACCTCCGGATGTATTTATCTCTATTATGGAAAAAACCGGGTTTATTATAGAGCTTGGAAGATTTGTGCTCAATGAGGTATTAAAACAGCAAAAACGCTGGGAACTTTTTAAATTCAGACAG
>JALSTF010000046.1 GCA_026983895.1 Sulfurovum sp. | reverse complement strand
TGTTTGAGCATTGTCCAGCAGCTGCTGTGCCTCATGAATGATCGTCTTTGGATCTGTCCCCACCAATTTGACCGTACCCGCTTCAAGTGCTTCCGGCCGTTCAGTCGTGTCCCTCATGACCAGAACCGGTTTCCCAAGACTTGGGGCCTCTTCCTGCACACCGCCGCTGTCAGTAATGATAAAGTAGGATTTTTCCATCATATAGATAAAGGCTTCATACTGAAGCGGTTCGATCAAATGGACATTGGATGTATCTGACAAGATCTCTTTCACGGGTTTTTGAACATTTGGGTTGAGATGTACGGGGTAAACGATCTCGATATCCGGATTGTTTTGTGCCAGTGTTTTTAGTGAGTCACATATATTGATGAAGCCCTGACCGAAGTTTTCCCGCCTGTGCCCGGTAACGAGAATGAATTTTGAATGTTCAATGTTGAATGTTGATTGGGCGGAGAATTGACCTTGTATGGTGGCTTTTATTTTCTCTTCAAGGTCTGTATTTGATTTTATCTTATCCAGTGCGAGGAAAAGGGCATCGATGACCGTATTGCCTGTAATGGCAATACTGCTTTCCCTGACATTCTCTTTCAGCAGGTTTTCTTTGCTGGTCTGTGTCGGTGCAAAGTGATAGGCTGTTATTTGTGTAGTAAGTTGCCTGTTGGCTTCTTCCGGCCATGGGCTGTAAATGTTTCCTGTACGAAGTCCTGCTTCCACATGTCCTACTTTTATTTGTTGGTAAAAGGCAGCCAGTGAAGCGGCAAAAGTGGTAGCAGTGTCACCATGGACAAGTACAACATCAGGTTTAAAGTCATTTAATACATTCTTCATGCCCAAAAGTACTCCGGAAGTCACATCGTAAAGATCTTGCCCGGATTTCATGAGGTCAAGATCATATTCTGGAGCTATCTCGAAGATGTCCAGTACCTGATCGAGCATTTCTCTGTGTTGTGCGGTAACGCAAACTTTTGTTTCAAAGCTCATTTCTTTTTGACATGCTTTGACCAAAGGTGCCATCTTGATGGCTTCTGGTCTTGTTCCGAAAACTATTAGTATTTTTTTCATTTCTTTTTCTCCTGATTTTCTACCATCCCGACAATATCCTCAGCCTTGGCCTCCCAGGAGTTTTCCAAAGCTTCCTTTCCAAGCAGTTCGATATAGGTTTCATCCTCAGCAAGCTCCAGGGCTTCACTGATCTTTGCAATGAATTCGTCATGGTCTTTGCCAATCAGTACAGACTTGTATTTGCGGCATTCGGGCATGTCGGTCGTTATAATAGGTTTCCCCATGGCCATATATTCAAAGAGTTTGATAGGCGAGGTGGATTCTGTAATATCATTGATAAGGAACGGTATGGTCGATACAGAGAATGCCGCAGCATATCTGGGCAGTTCTTTGTAGTCTATCGGTCCGGCTATAGTAATGTTGTCATACTGTTCAAGATGGTATTTTTTAATACTGCCGTCATAGTCAACTCCTAGAAGAAGGATTTCAAGGTCCGGACGCTGTGTAGCAAGTTTGATGACAAGTTCATAGTCGAACCAGTTGGCAAATGCACCAAAATATCCTATGACCGGTTTGTTTTTGGCAAGAAGTTCTCTCACAAGTGCAGGATACTGTTCTGGTGAAATACGTTGTGAAAAATGTTCTATCTCCACCCCGTTGGTGACAAGCTTGTAGTTTTTTGTTCTGTGTTCCCTGACATCCTCTTCCAGTTTGCTTGCACTTGGTATGACGATACAGCGTTCATCCTTGAGGATATTGAAATGTTTTTCAAAAAGACTTTTGGGGATGGCATGCCCGCTGATCTCTTCACTGATCTCATCAATATACTGATAGATTATTGTATCTCCCCTGTTTATGCGTGTTTGGACAAACTCCCAGTCTGTCCCGTTGTCTGTAGAAGAGAGGTCATAGATTTTTTTTCTCTCCGGTATCTGGTCTACCAGATCAAAACGGTTGGTGATATAGCATCCGGGAGAGACTTCTTCAAATCCGTCGATCGTATCATACAGGCCATTGGGTGTAGAAAAAAAGTAAAGTACGTTCTGTTTGGCTATATTTCTTGCCAAATGCTGCGGTCTTTGGAACAAAGGGATATTCCAGTCCACCAGCGGCGGCAGTATCATGATGGGTTGGGTTGGCTGGGCTTTTAGTATGTCTGCGAGTTGTTTTTTGTGTTTTTTATTGATTAGTGTATTATCGGATGATACGGCTTTAGGCTTGTATTTTTTTAAAAAATTGATTGTTTTGCTTATGAGGAGGTTACTGTCACGCAATGTATAGTACTTTGTTGCTAATCTCCATACAGTAGATTGCTTTATATCATTTAATTCATTATTTAAAATATTAAATTGATTTTGCAATACTTGAAGTTCGTAATCTTTTGCTTGAAGTTCCTGTTCTCTTGCTTGAAGTTCTTTTTTGAGATCATTGACTTCCTGGATAGTCCATTCCGATTCAATAGTATCAATATTGTTTCTGATCGATGAAGAAACAAGATATTTGTTTTTCATAAAGGTGAGATAGTCATTTATAAGATATTGATGATTTAAATACGGTAAGGAATCATTTAAATATAAATTGAAAATATTTTTGAGTTCGAAACAATAGGGAAATGGAATATATTTGACATTATCTAAATTTTGAATGTACTTTGGATACACAGAAGTTAACGAAAATTCTTTTACAATTAATTCTCTTAAAAGATATTTTGATCTGTTTTTTTGTATGTCTTGAAATGCTTGCTTAAGAGAATGTTCTGAAATATTTGATATGCCCCTTCCTGAAAAGTTCGACCAGGAAGCACGAAAAAACAGGTCACTTTCCAATAGACCTTTTATGCCATCATAACCGATTAAAAGTACGGGTATGTTAAGTGAAGCAGCTTCAAGGGCAACACGTCCCATACCTGCAACCAGCGAATAATTGTTCTTAAGATCTTCTTCAAGCGTTGTACTGAAGCCACGAAATATAATTGTTGTTCTACTGTCTAATGTTTTTGTATATTCTAAAAGAGTATCTTTAGCGAAGCCATCACCAAAAATTTCAATTTGTTTGACACCATATTGAATGGCCATTTCCAAACAGGCTTGTACTCCATGGATCTTATCATTGTCAAGTCTGCTTACAATAGCCCATTTTTCAAAAATATCTGCAGAAGTTGGAATAGCTTTAAATAATGTTGTATCTACTGGGTTAGGAATATAAATAAAATTTTCACTTTTACCATATGATAGAGTGAGGGCTTCTAATTCGTGGGAAATAAGAAAAACTTTTGCATAATGAAAAAGTAGAATTTTGAGAAAGAAATCATAAAACGGACCATAATGATTTTTGATGGATATTGGCCCATGCAATGTAACAAAGAAAGGTGTTTGTGTTTCCTGCGCAGCAAAAAAAGAGGGAATGACACCAAAAAAAGGATGAACATGTACAATATCTATTTTTTCTTTTTTTATAATGCTTTTGATCATATCGATATGCTGCAATAAGGTTTGTACAGTATCTGAACTATCGAATGAAATCGTAAATATTTTTTCAAAAAAAGTATAATCATGTTCAAATTCACAGGTACTTAAAAGAAACAGGTTTTGTTTATCTTTTTTGAGTGCAGAAGCATACGTCAATATGTGGGTTTCAAGCCCTCCATTGGCAAACCGGTCACTGATAATTAAGATGTTATGTGTCATTTTGGAGCCTTGTTGGAAAAGAATGTGTATGGTAAAGAAGCAATTCCTGATGATCGTATAGGATGCTCAGAAATTTTGAAATCCACAATATCCACTTGTTTATCTTGGTATGCCATTCCCTCTAACTTGTCTTTGTCCGCTACTGCAAAGGTAACAAAGTAGCTGCCGTTGCATAAAGAGAGGGTAGTTTCTATTTCAATATCAAAGATTTCACCTTGCTTGATATTTTGTAAATTTTTTTCAAGATAGTCGCTGCTGCCTCCAAAAACCTCTACGCCTTCCAACGTTTTTATGCGCAATCCGATCATGAGCTCATTAATACTTTGAAATGCACAAATACGTAATCCAAGATATACTTTTTCATGTGGTATGAATTCGTTGCGTGTATAATCTTTTTTTTGGTCGCGAATCCAGACAGCTTTAATCTTGATTCCTTTTTCCTCTGCTATATCTATATGTGTGAGATATTTTTCTTTTTCTGTATTTTCATTCTGAATATTTCTGTTTGGAGTAATGTCCTGAGTATTGGAAGTATTGTTCGTTCCATAAAGTAACTTTCGATATGCTTCGACAACATCTTTACTTTCACCCGATGCTGTTAGTTGCCCGTTGACAAATAAAAGTCCGCTTGTACAGATTGATTCCAGTAGATTTGTGGAGTGTGTAACAAAAAGGATGGTGCATCCTTTTTTAGCCAATTGTTCAATTTTATCATAACATTTTCGTTGAAATTTCTCGTCTCCAACACTTAATGCTTCATCTACGATAAGTATATCCGGTTCCACATTGATAGAAACGGCGAATGCAAGCCGCGCATACATACCGGAACTGTACATCTTTGCCGGCTGGT